>JBHLKA010000069.1:0-8468 GCA_048887145.1 Candidatus Hodarchaeota archaeon | reverse complement strand
GGCCTATATGAATCAAATGGGTTATGGAATTGGGTTTACAACTGATGCTCAATGGATTGCTGTAGCGCAAGGTTCAAGTCCGTTTGCTACTTTCAACTATACATATAATCTTGGAAATCCATACAGAGAAGGATTGCTTGATATACTAAATTACGATTTAGCTCTAATCGGAATTAATATAGAAGATGCTGGTATGACATGGGAAGACTTTAAGGATCGATTTTACAATCGGCGTGTAGTAAGTGCTGGATGGGATGCATTACAACTCTACGCTTTGGGATGGCTTCCCAATTTTAATGATCCAAGTGATTACATTAATAACCTCTTCTCCAATACATCACTCTCTAATTGCGCACAGGTTAATGATCCATATCTTCAAACTCTAATGGAACAGGGGCTAGAAGAAGTTGATCCTTCGGTTAGAAAAACGATTTACAATGAGATTCAACGGTATTTAGTTGATGAACTTAGACCCCATGCATGGCTTCATGTTGATAATTTATGTACGGCTCATCATAAAAATTTGACTGGGTTTCGACAAAATGGTTTAGACATTCTTGATTTTTATTCATGTGAATGGAATCCTTATACATTTAAAATCCAAATAAACTCTCCCGCAGATATTAACTTCGTAAAAGGAACTTCAGGAAATAATATTACATGGATTCTTTCTGCAGGAAAACTTTTGAACCCCACTTATAACATCACTGTAAATGGCCTTTTAAATAGAACTGATTCGTGGCAATCAGACGTCCCAATTATTGTGACTTTAGATCATCTTTCACCGGGAACATATATGTATCAAATTAGCGCTAAAAATGAGAATGAAATTATTCAAGATACAGTTATAGTAGTTGTGTATGCTCATATATTAACGATTAACCATCCAGTAGATATTACTATTACGGAAGGAAGTACAGGAATAACAATTACATGGATTATTACGACAAATTTAGAAATTAATCCGACTTACGACCTTTATATAGATGATATAATGTCTGATTCTGATTCATGGCAATCTGGCGTACCTATATTTATTGATCTTGACAATCTTACTGCGGGCTCTTATGCATATCGCATTGAAGCATTTAATGGACTCGAGTATATAGAAGATACTGTTGATGTAAATGTTAATGCAAAAGCTGAGGAAGATGGTTTTACTGTTCTTCTGATCACTATTGGGGTAATAAATGGTGTAGGATTAGCTGTTATCATCACTATCTTAGTGATGAGAAAGAGAAGAAAGTAAAATCAAATTAATCTTTTTTTTTAAATAAGGCTTTATAGTTTTTAAATTAAATTATATAGACTTTTAACTTTAATAGAGTCTATAATCTCTCGCATTGAAGGTTTCTTGTTTCGATTAACTGGAGTAATTTGATTTATTAATATAAATCGTTTCCCATTTGGTTCCATTGAGAAGAAATTATCTGAAGCAATAAAATCCACTATTTCGGAGTCAATAAAAACATAAAGAGCAATGTTTTCAGTCTTAAGATTCACATTTAAGGACTTCTGATTATCGTTTTCTTCAATTTTAAAAGTGAGACCAGGCTTTTGTAAGCTAAATTTTTTTGGAGAATCAAATAATCGAAAACAATTGGAGATAATTTTCTTCTGATTATTTTTTTCTTTTAAAACATAAAAAATAATATTATTTTGCCTATTTTTATCTTCTTTATTTATTTTACTAACGTCTATTTCTCCTAGTTTTAGCGAATAGCACGGTTTAACTACTGAATCAAAGTTACCATCCATAAGTAATAATCCATCAGAATTCATAATTTTAAATGATAAGATCACCTCTCGCGAAGTCAATAAATCGTTTGTTGCCCAAAATTCAACTAATTTTTTCCTTTCCCTCACACTAGGAAAAATAGACTGATAAAATCTCTTAGCAACATAATGCAACGCTTTCCATCTTAAATAATAATCTAGGGAAGACCAACTCGCAACTGGCCAACAGTCGTTTAATTGCCAGTAAAGAGTTCCCATACAATGATAATTATTTCGATTTCGTCGCCAATGCTCAACCCCATATTCAATCGCTTCAGCTTGAGTAATTTGAGATAAAATTATCTGCTTTTCAAAATTTTCTGGGATTAAAAAACGTCTTTTCATATATCTCATTATCTTTCGGTTTCCACCTTCACTTTTCTGATGATTTTCCATAATAATGGAAAAGAAATCACGTTGATCAGGAGGGCAAAATTCTTTTATCGTTTTCAATGACGGAAATGATTCATATCCAAATTCTGACATAAATCGAGAATCAAATTTTTGATATGACTTAAAAGAAGTACCTCCACTCCAAACTTTCCAATAATGAGAATCGCCACTTTCAGGATTATTAGGATAATGAGATAAAATCTTACTCCCATCATACTTATCTAAAGCTGAGCTTGGCCAATATGAATGTTGCGGGTCATATTTTTTAATAAGTTCTGGTAATAATTCTTTAAACATATCTAGATATGCTATTTCATACTCCAGTATCACTTCCTCATCTTCAATCTCAGCCATATATATATATCTCCTCCATAATTGTTCAATTTCATTGTTTCCGCACCATAAGGCTAAACTAGGATGATTTCTTAATCTTTTAATATTGTGTATCGCTTCTATACTTACGTTATTAATGAATTCTTTATGCTTTGGATAAAGAGCACAAGCGAATGGAAAATCTTGCCAAACTAAAATACCTAACTCATCACATAAATCATAAAATAAATCATCTTCGTAAATTCCTCCCCCCCATACACGAATCATGTTCATATTAGCTTGTTTAGCAAAAACAAGATTTTTTTCATATAATGCATTTCTTTTTCCTCTCAGAATAAAGCTATCAATAGGTATCCAATTTGCTCCTTTTGCAAAAATAGGTATTCCATTTAATAAGAAATAAAATGTTTCACCCCATTTATCTGGGTTTCTTATAAGTCGAATGTCTCTAATCCCTATTTTTTGTTGGATAATATCAATTATTTTGTCTTTTTGAATCGTGACTATTAATTCATATAATTGTGGTTTACCTAATTCGTGGATCCACCATAACTGAGGACTTTCAATATTAATCTCAAAATTATGGTTAGATTTTTCAATATTAATTTGGTTTTCTATTAAATCACCTTTCGGAGTAATTAATACGCACTTGAGCAAATAGTTATTTGGTTTAAAATCTTTTAAATTTAAATCTAAGTCGATATTTATGTTTAAATTGACCTTTTCAATTTGTATTTTGGGTATATTATCTGTCTCTTTTACTTTCATAGGGTCCATATTATATTCGAAATTCTGAATAATATGAACCGAATTCAGCTTTACATCATCGTACCCAATAATTTCAACAGGCTTCCAAACGCCAATATCCGGTAAATTCGGACCCCAATCCCATCCAAAACTATATTGGGCTTTTCGTAGATATGGAACTCCCGGCATACCATGAAAGTTCTTCAATTTAACTTTATACTTATCAATATATTCTCTTATCGTTTTAGTTGGGCTTTTAAAAAGTACTTTTAATTTATTATCATTCTTCTTTAATATCCTTTTCACATCAAATTCATAGGTAATAAACATATTGTCTGTTTTTCCTATTAAATGACCGTTTAAATATATTACAGATAAAGTATCTAATCCATAAAAACGCAATTTCAGATTAGAGTATTTAAGAAAATCTTCTTTAACATCAAATTCTAATGAATATGTCCATTCTGATTCGTAAACCCACTCGACTTTATGTTCATTCATTCCGTAAAAAGGATTCTCAATAATTTTCTCCTTAATTAATGCTTCAAAAACAGTTCCTGGAATTTCAGCCTTAATATCAATCTTCTTTTCAGAATTGGATATGTTCCAAATCCCATTTAAAGACAATTTTTTTACAGTCCGCATAATCCTATAGTAAAAAATAAGTTTCTAAAAAATAAAATAAAAAATAATTATTATTCTAAAAATCAAGCAATGTCGATCTTCTGAAGGTAAAATGTTGATACAGTTAAGCAGATTATAGTAATAGCCGAAAGTATTAAGATGATATGAATAGGTGATAGAGCAATAGTAGTAATTGTGAAACCAAACACTTCGGCATAGGGGGCCAAAATGCTACTTAAACCTCCACCCGAACTAGAGATCCAATAACTTCCTAACTTTTCAAAATAGTAGGAATAGGAAAGGAGGAGTGGCCATTCATGTTGCGTTAGAATTGGAAGAAAACTTACCAATGTAGGAACAATCATTAGTAATAATATTGGTAAAAATATTGCTAGACCTGCTTTTTTAAATAAACTGGAGCATAATATACTTAAAGCCATCAATGGAATCAATGTAATTATACCGATTATGAAGATATATCCTCCGATGGAAACTAAATCGGCTACATATATTTTATCGACAAATGAAATTCCACTTAATGCAAATGAAATTGATGTAGGAATCATTATAAGAATAATCACTAGCATATATGCTAAAATTTTACCCCAGAGAAATTCCCACCGCCTTACAGGTTTACTAAGGAACCAAGATAGTGATCCGCTTCGTTTCGAGCCTACTATACTTCCTGATGCAAAAACAATTGAAAAAGCAATCCCAAAATATAAAAGATAGAAATTAAGCACCATACTTATTAATGACCGAATTTGATCAATGCTTATACCCCCCACCAATTGATTTATCATTCCAAATATTAAATAAAGTATAATTCCAGGTGCTGCTCCGATAATCATAAATATTATAAGTTTAATTTTGCTATCAGTTAATTCCTTTTTAAAAATAATTCCTAATGAACTATAATATCCGCGCTTTTGTTGATAGCGTAATAAGAACAGAGAAAGAATCACAAATGCAGCAATTATAATAATTCCTATTCCAAAGTAGGTCCATTGAAAAGAAGGATAATCAATTATTTCTATTGTAATTGTAGACGTGAAATTATTTCCAAAGCTATCAACGCTTATAACAGAAATATTATGAAACCCTGTTGAATTGAAATTAATACTTAAACTACCAATATAATTTTCATGAAATCCTGAGCCATTTATTAAATCATAAATTTGACCATCTACCAATATTTGGAAGCTAATATTCATAAACCCATCAATTATAGGACTATCCCATCCGATCCAAGTAAGATTTATCAAACGTTCAGATGTCTGATACATAAATTCAAAAGTTAATAAACTTATTGAGATTGGACCTGTGATGTAGTTAAGTGGTACGGCTAAATCGTTAAAAATTGAGATATTTGAATTATTTATGTATGTCATAGAAGAAGATATTCCATTTAACATAACAATAGTTATCGAAGAATTTAAAATTATGATATGTCCTGCTATCCCAAACTCATTTAATTGAGCTAATGAACATCCTGTAATTGTAAGGTTTGCTGAATCAAATTTCCATAAAATTGTGGAAGGAGTTTGACTTGAGGTTATCCTTAAAATTGTTGAATCGCGACATTCAATACTTCCTAATATAGTAGAATTATCTATATTCACGCGGGAATAATCTGAAATAACAATGTTTTCTGTAATATTTGATTCTTGACGAATATTAAGAATACCCATGTTAAATGTATATATACTGCCTATAATGGTACTATTAATAAGAGTGACATTCGCATATTCCATTACAAAAATGGTATCATAGATAACCGCATCTTCAATAAGGGCATCATAATCATATATTATACTCGTTTTTAAGGAATTTTCTGAATTATTTGAAGTAGGATTATTTAGATTTCTGAATGTAGAGATATTTTGCATTATTAAACCCAAAACAAAGAATAATATAATGGATATAACAAGAAGCGTAAGCTTTTTCTCTTTATTCAACACCCTTCAACTCCATGTTTTCATTTTCTTTTTCTAATGCTTTCATAAAAATTTGTTCAATTTCTAATCCAGAGGATCGAAACTCATTAACTACTATATTGTTATTTAATGATATTTCAGCAACAGTTTTCCAGACTTGTTCTAAATTATCAGCTTCAATGATTAATGAATCAGGTTCTTCTGTAATTTTAGACACAATTGGCTCAAGAGATCTACGAATTATTTCATTATTAGGGTTGATTCTAATCAATTTTGTTCCTAATCTTTCATTTAATTCTTGAATAGTGCCTTCCATAATAAGATACCCTAGATCGATAATCCCAATTGAATCTGCCTTCATTTTTTGGATTTCTGGAAGAATATGCGTTGAAATTAACATAGTTTTTCCCTCTTGTCGTAAATCTTTAAGTAAATCAATCATACGATTTCGACCCAAGGGATCAAGATTAGATGTTATCTCATCAAGGATTAATAACTCAGGATCATTCATTAAAGCTTGAGCAATTCCTATTCTTTGTTTCATCCCAGCAGAATATTTTGCGATTACACGGTATCTTGCATCCGTTAAATCAACGAGTTTTAGAAGATAAGATATGCGCGATTGGATCTCCTGTTTAGGCATATGAAAAACAGAACCAATGAATTCAAGTAATCTTTCAGCCGTCATTCCTAGGAAATATGTAGGATTTTCTGGTACATATCCTATAAGAGTGTGTATTTTAATTTTATCTTTACTAGAAATATCCTTTCCGAATAGTTCAATTCGTCCCGATGTTGGATAAAGAGATCCAATAAGCATTTTTATTGTTGTTGTTTTTCCAGCTCCATTCGGTCCTAAAAAACCATAAATGCCATTATGTACTGTTATATTCAATTTATTAACAGCAATGGTTTCTTTTTCAAATATTTTAGTTAAATCAAAAGTTTGAATAATTGGACTTTTCATTATAATCACTTATAAAATTCCTTTATTTATATAATAAACCACTACTAAACTCAATAATTTTTTTGAATGACATATCTAAAAATTTCATCTTTTAGAATAAAACATTCAAGAAAATCATCATGTACTCTTGTTTCCCATATATTTTCTATATTTTGGATGCCATCATGTAGTTTTATTAGAAGATCTTTGTCTATAGCATATTCTTCATGAGAGGGATAGAGTTGTAAGTTATCATTTGTAGCAAATTGCTGTATTAATTTATGTAGACTATTGAGAATAATTGGAAACTCTTCTTTTATAGGTAAATACATTGAACCGTAATGTGCAGTATCTCCTGTAAAAAGTTCTCCTTTGTTTGTTAGAAGACAAATAGAACCATTTGAGTGACCCGGGGTGTGAATAACTTTAATTTGAATTCCGTCTAAGTTAAATTCTGCTCCATCTTTTAATGGTTGAATGTTATTAGCAGCAGGAAGTTTAAAATTTTTTTCTTGATATAGTTTAACGAGTTGATTTGGTGATTCTTTAAGAAATGAGACATCAAATGGAATAGAGATCTCATTTATTTCATTTTCATGGATATATATCTTTTCAAATTCACTATTACTTCCTCTATGATCGAAATGAGAATGAGTATTAAACACCATAAGCTTCCTCTCTCCTATAAGTTTATCAATAACAGGCTTCAAGGGGAATAGACCACTTCCAGTATCAATTAATAATGCAATATGATGCCCCAATAGTAAAAACATGTTTATATACTTGGTTAAAAATCTAGGTTCAATTCGATCTAGTTTTTCTCGAATCACATATAGATATTCTTTCTGTTTAATGATTTCGTACCAATTCATAATCCTAATACTGTATATATTTAGATTTAGTTATAACTTCTACTTTACCATTTCGAATCATTATATCATTCTCAAGCCTAGTTCCTCCAACTCCTTGCTTGATAATACCAGGTTCAATAGTAAATACCATTCCTTCTTGAAATGCTTCTTCTTTCCAATGTTTTAATGAATACTCATCCGTAGGTTTTCGACCTATTCTGGGTGAATCATGAACAGTCAGCCCTAATCCATGACCTAAGGAGTATGGCATACTATATCCTGCTTTTTTAAGTATTTGTTCTACCTTATCATGTACTTTCCAGGTAGGTACTCCAATATCTATCATATTTATCGCAGCTTCGTATGATTCAAGAACTATCCTTAGAATTTTTTCTTGTTCATCAGATAAATCTCCGAAACTAATTGGAATAGTAATATCAGAATGGTATCCTTTATAATTAGCTCCAAAGTCTATTAATGCTAAACCTGGTAGAGCAAATCTCTGGTTGCTTGCAGGGGGATATTGGTGTATCTCATGAGAGCGAGAAGAATTTGCAACAAGGGTTTCAAAAGCTATATCATCTGCTCCATATTCTGCCATTTTTTTCCGTACTAAAAATGATAAATCATTTTCTGTCTCATCAGAAGCATTTTCACAAAATTCCCGTATATCTTTGATTGTTTTTGTTCCAATTTGTGCTGCTTTAATTAATTGTCTCATCTCAAATTCACTTTTAGTTGCCCGTAATTCTTCCAGGATATTAGTAATTTGAATTGGTTCATTGAAAAATTTTAGTTCTGGTATTAAATTTTTCATCATCATAATTGATCCATAAGGTATAAATTCGTGAACTCCGATAG
>JBHLKA010000068.1:0-13454 GCA_048887145.1 Candidatus Hodarchaeota archaeon | reverse complement strand
CGTATTATACCCATACCAGCCATTTCCTTCAGAGGGATCATCAAGATAATTAGCAATGGTCCACCGATCAAAAATTGTATCAAAATGTATCCAGTGACCGTGCCTATATAGGGTTTTTTGAATACCTTCAATTCCATTTGCTTGTTCTTGGACTAAATCCTTAATAAAGTCAACACCAAATTGCTCTAAAAGATATAGAAGGAAGAGATAACTAGCACCATAATCTTCTAATCCGTTACCCCAGAATGTAAGAGATGTGGCCCAATGGAAAACCACATAGTATGCTACATGACTAGACATAGACTCTTCATAACCACATAAATACTCTGCCAAATCAGAACAACCTTCATCAACCCAAGAAGGTTCGTCAGGATCTTGATCAAAGGAAACTAGGTGTTGAAATTCATGCGCAAAAGTAGCTTCCATAAGATGATCTGTACCTGGGCCTAAACTATTTATCCAGTCAAATGTATCAATATGCATAACATTCTTATTGAACTCAGCATTTATAGCAGCAGAAAAGTATCCTACTGCATAAGAAGTTGCAGAATCATCGTGGTATGATGTATCTCGTATATTAAAAATTAAAGCCCAGACTTTTTGACCTTCATCTCCACGTGGGAGGGGTTCTCCAAAAACGCTGGTTACAGTAGGATAAATTACATTATCAAATTCATCTGCAAGATATTGAAATTGTGCTAAGGTAATATTATCCCAGTATCTATCCCACGTCCCAAAAGGATTAGCATAATAAAAGTATGTGCCATCATAGCTATCATAAGCATCTTTAGTGATTAAAATAAGGATATGTTCGCCCTCTAATAAGACAATAAAATCTTCATCATATGTCTCTGGTATATAATCATCGCTTAGAGGGAATGTAAATTCATCACCCACCTCTGCAGGTTCTCCAACTGGGCTCGCTTGAGTAGCTTCAGCTGCACCTACTTCTGCAGCTTTCTTTCTTATAGCCATTTCTTCATGTCCAAGCTCTTCAGGAGTAAGATCCACTGGACAACGTGTGGGGAGTGTTAACATGCTCTCGCTGGATGCTGTTGGAATAACAAGAACCATGAGGATTCCCGAAGAAACTCCTAAAACTAACATAGAAATAAGAAGGATTGAATAGCTTTTATTTCTCATTTTTTAATACTCCAATTTGTTTTTTATTAATTAATTTCAATTTTTTTATTATTTTTTATTTAGATTTCTTGACATACCGAAAAGTTTTTCGGTTTAATGCCACTTTAAGACATTTTAAATATTTCCAAAACCATCATGAGATAATTCAAGGAAATATTTAATGTTCTAACATTCTACTGATCCTATAAAAAATTTACTGTTTCATCGAAACAAATAGGTTATACATTAATAAATTTAAGTTATAAAAAATGGCATGGATATTGATAAATAAATGATGAGATCGCCATTCAAGTTTCAAAAATTAAATGTATTTTTTTTATCCAGCTTAAATAATTATAATTAAAAGCCCAAATATTTATAAATTTTTAATATCAACTATTCAAGAACAAATAATAAAAGTAAAAGTGGAAAAAAATGTCCTGTCATGAATTAAAAGAGGGAGATACTTTAGTATGTGATGATTGTGGCCTTGAATTAAAAGTAACTAAAGCATGCAATTGCTCTGAGGAAGGCGCTTGTACTGAGGGTGGTTTTGATTGCTGTGGAATGCCTATGAAAAAGAAGTAAAAATAAAATATCACTAATTTTTTTTTAATTAATTTTTAAAACGGTTATTAGGATTGCTATAAAGATTAGTCCCATCCCTATCCAATTAAAAAATGTTAAAATCTCATTCCCAAGTAAAAATCCAAATAATGTAGCAAAAACAGGTTCTAAGGTGAAAATAATAGCTGTTTGGGAAGGTCCTTGATGTTTTTGACCCCAATTCTGAAAGATAAAGGTTAAACTGGTAGCTCCACAACCCATATAAAGCATTATTAACCAGAAATCTAATTGTCCTGAAAAAAGATCATATGATTCGCTGAGGATAAGGGAGGATGTAAAACACAGAAGTGTTAAAGTTATTAATTGAATAATGGTATAAAGATACACATCATGAATTTTCACATTTTTATCATTTAATACAATAAAGATAGCACAGAAAACGGCACATCCCAAAACGAGTAAATCTCCTATTATAATTCCAGACTCGCTTTCTAATATCAATAACGCCATTCCAATTACGGATAAACCAACCGCAATCCAGATTCTATATTTCACTCTCTTTTTATATAGAAACCATGTTATAAATGGAACCATTACAGTACTCAGTCCTGTAATGAATCCTGCTTTACCAGCTGTTGTTGTCTGAAGCCCATAAGTCTGAAACACCATTGAAAGATAGTAAATAAATCCTGTTAATATTCCAACTAATAAAATTTTTTTATTAAAATATTTAAAATGAAAAAATAAAGGTATAAACCCTATTGTTCCAAGTAAATATCTTAATCCAAGGTAAAAAAAAATTGGAATAACCTCAATTAGAGTTTTAGTAATTATGAAAGTTGAACCCCATAAAATTGTTGTAAGTATCAAAAAAAGGTTCGCAATTACTTTTAATTTTTTTGCCTGTTTCTTTTCACTCATACAAATTACAGTCTACTAATTTATACTATGATAAAAATCTTATTATGAAGGGAATTAGAATTGAAAAGATATTAAAATTAAAGAATAAAAATTAAAAAAAAAAAGTAGTTAAGGTTATTTTTTATATTTACCATGGCCAGAAAAATCCTTTATTTTCCACAGAAAACTCATATGCTGAGGTTAATATATGATCTGCTCGATTGCTAATAATCATTACATGGAAGTTATTATATGTTCTTTCAGTTGTTCTCGTACCACTTTGGGTAGCATAAGAAATATACATATGATTTTCCCAAAGATATTCTATACCTGCTGGAGCATCTCCATATCGGACGGTTAATATTGTAATCTCAAAATCATTATCCCAAATACCATCTGTTATATACCACCCATCTGTTTCCCAATCACCTTCACCAGATTCTACATCATCAAAGAAGCCTATTTCAGGTATAGATATATCATCAACATACATGTTTTGCAATGTAAATGCTCCATCCTGCCATAGACGGAAATGAAGTTCAATCTGATGCCCTGCAAACGGACTAAGATCCATATTTATCGGTAACCAACCTCCACTAATACCTGTAAATGCGTGCCACTTTCCAGCTGCTAAGTAATCTCTTGGCTCACGACCTTCAGGCACATTTGGATTATCTTGACCATATGGATCCGTGCTGACTGTAATACCAGGCGCTTCTAAAGTAGTGTATTCATCTGTATCATAATCATAAACCTCTACATATCCATAGTCCCAATTCGTTTCAATTTCATAGAACGTCATAAATTCTAGAGTGGCTCCTCCTGCAGGAATATCAAAGGTCTGGTGGAAACTACGCCAAGCCCAAGCATTGGCACCGGAATACCACTCGTAGCTGGGGCTAGATGGAAGAGTTCCTGAAAAATCACTAGCATCAAAATAAATAGTAGCTAATCTATTAGTGAATCTATAATAGTGAGCGACGTAAGGTTGTAACCCTGCTGGATCCCACCACCAGGAACCCAATGTAAAATCTGCTTCAAAAATCGGTTCTCCCCAGAAATAGGTTAGTCCAGCATCAATAGTCCAACCCCAGGTATAATCACTAGGTATATCTAATAAATCATAGCCATACCAACCACCCCCTTGAGAGGGATCATCAAGATAATTAGCAATTGTCCAGCGATCAAATAGTGTGTCAAAATGTATCCAATAACCGCTCTTATATAGGGCTGTTTGATAACCTTCAATACCATTTTTTTGCTCTCGAGCTACAGTCTTCATGAAATCAAGACCAAAATTCTCATATAAATAGAGAGCCCAGAGATAACTAGCTCCGTAATCTGCTAATGAACCACCCCAGAACGTAAGAGCAATATATGGATGAAGAACAAGATAGTTTGCTATATGACTAGCCCAATGTCCATAACCACATAAATACATTGCTAAATCCGAAAATCCTTCGTCTACCCATGAAACTTCATCAGGATCTGTATCAAATGAGACCAAATGTTGAAATTCATGCGCAAAAGCACCTTCCATAACTTGACTTGAACCTGGACCTACGCGATTTTCCCAATCATATGTATCACAATGAAATACATTTTTATTGAACTCAGTGCTTACTGATGCAGAGAAGTATCCTACTATATAAGAACCTGCACTATCATCGTAATATGATGCTCCTCGTATATTAAAAATTAAAACCCAGATTTTTTGGCCTTCATCCCCACGTGGGAGAGGTTCCCCAAAAACATCGGTTACAGTAGGATAAATTATATTGTCAAATTCATCTAAAAGCCCCTGACATTGCTCTAAGGTAATATTATCCCAGTATCTACCCCAAGTTCCATAAGGATTCGCATATTGATAATTAGTACCATCATAGCTATCATAAGCATCTTTAGTAATTAAGATAAGGGCATGCGTGCCTTCTAATAATACAATGAAATCTTCATCATATCTCGTTCCTAGATAAGAATCGCTTAGAGGGAATGTAAATTCATCACCCACATCTGCTGGTTCTCCAATTGGGCTTGCTTGAGTAGCTTCAGCTGAACCCACTTCTGCAGCTTTCTTTCTTATAGCCATCTCTTCGTATCCAAGGTCTTTAGCAGAAAGATCTAGCGGAGCACGACCATAAAGTGATAACGAACTCTCACTGGATGCTGTTGGAATAACAAGGAACATGAAAACTCCCGAAGAAACTCCTAAAACTAAAATGGAAATAAGAAGGATTGAATAGCTTTTATTTCTCATTATTTAATACTCCAATTTGTTTTTTATTAATTAATTTCGACTTTTTTATGATTTTTAGTTTAGATTTCTTTACATACCGAAAAGTATTTCGGTTTATTGCCACTTTAAGACATTTTTAATATTTCCAAAAACCATCATGAGATGATTCAAGGGAACATTTAATAATAAACTACATTCTAATATATAAAATTTACTGTTTCATCGAAGCAATAGGAAAACAATGAACTTTGCTGTATTGGTATTAATACAAATTTGTTATAAAATTCTATTTATATTTGAGATAACAAAAAGAAAAACAAAATTTAAAGCAATTAAATTAGAATCTTATAATATATAATTTTACAACCAAATAAAATTTTTTTATCACAAATTCTAAGCTTAAATATTATAAAATGTATAGTTATCTAAATAAGGAGACTATTTGTTAGTACAATAATTTTATTTAATGGTAAAGTTATCCACTAATCCTGTAATTGATTACAGCCAAATCGAAGCAAATATTTAAAAATATGAGGACTATTTTTAGATAGACAATTTGTTTTTTCAGATTGGTTTCAACTTTTTTATTGGGTTTAGATTAAAAAAAGTGGGCTTTTTTCCACTTTTTTTAACATTATTGACTCTGTTAAAATTATTTTTCTATTTTTTCAAAATGATCGTTTTTTAGCTAGATTTAACATTTTAGTTATTAAAATTGTATTTTATTAATGTCCAGCATTAATTATGCTTTCATTGCATATTTCACATAAGAAATATTTTAAAACTGCATTGATTCTTAAATTCAATATTAGATGTTTTGTTTAGAAACGATATATAGGTGATAGTTTGATAAAAACATACGTAGAGATTAATGAAAAAATAAAAAATGGTGATGTTGTAGTTGTTACTGCTGAGGATATGATAAAAATTGTAGAAGAGAATGGCCCCAAAGTTGCGGCTCAAGAAATTGACGTAGTTACCACAGGAACTTTTGGTCCCATGTGTTCTAGTGGTGCTTTTTTGAATTTTGGGCACTCAGATCCACCAATCAAATTTGAACATCTTTGGCTTAATGAGGTTCATGCTTATCATGGTAATGCTGCAGTTGATTGTTATATCGGAGTGACAAGAATGGCAGACAAAAGACCATTTAAATATGGAGGAGGCAACGTCATTGAAGATCTTGTTTCTGGTAAAAAAATAAGATTAAGAGGAATCTCAAACACAACAGATTGCTATCCCCTTGGAGAGATGGATACGTATTTTACTATTGATGATTTGAATCAAGCCATTTTATGTAATCCAAGAAATGCGTATCAACGGTATGTATGTGCAGTGAATAGTACAGATAAAATATTATACACTTACATGGGAAAACTATTACCAAATTTTGGAAATGCTCATTATGCTGGTGCAGGGTGTTTAAATCCATTAAGTAATGATCCTGATTATGAGACTATTGGAATGGGAACTAGAATATTTCTTGGAGGAGGCATAGGGTATGTGATAGGAGAAGGAACTCAGCATAATCCATCAAATAGATATGGTACTTTATTTGTAAAAGGTGATTTGAAACAGATGAATTCCGAGTATCTGAAAGGGGTTAATTTTGAAAAATATGGTACTTCTATGTTTGTTGGTCTAGGTATTCCAATCCCTATTTTAAATGAAAATTTGGCTAAAAAAACAGCAATAAAAGATGATGATATTATCACTGATGTGGTTGATTATGGTGTTCCGAGGAGGGATCGCCCTGTTTTAAAGAAGGCCACTTATAAAGAACTTAAAAGTGGGTTAATAGAGTTAAATGGAAAAGAAATAAAATGTTCTTCCCTTTCTTCGTTATATTATGCCCGAAAAATAGCTAAGGAATTAAAAACTTGGATAGAAGAAGGCAATTTTTACTTAAATCCTCCCGCTGAAACTTTATCAAGAAACACAATTTATAAAACGATGAAACAAACCTCAGAACTAAAATTTGTCAAGGATTTAAAGAGAATTGCGGTAATTTGCTATGATGATTGTAATCTAAAAATGGTTGCTCAGAAAATCATTAAAGAAAATATGAATCACATTATTATTACTAACAAAGACCACATTTTAAAAGGTATAGTTACAAGTTTTGATGTAACAAAAGCAATTGCTGAAGACAAAACAGATATCAACGAAATTATCACAAAAAAAGTTATAACTACAATTGATAACGAACCTATTGAAGTTGCTGCAAGAAAGATGAAAGTTAATGATATTTCAGCTTTACCTGTTATTGATGAAAATATGAAAGTAATTGGAATACTAACTTCAGAAGAGTTGATGTAATTGACAATTATAAATTGTACTTTACCTTTTGGGATTATAAAAGACATTGATGATTACTCAAAAATCATTAATGAAATTCTTCGATACGATATTACTTTTAACATTCTTAAATTTTCAACCATATCTACTGGGGTTAATATTCTGTTAGATGTACCAGAGGATAAAATAAAAAGTATTGCAGAATCATTGAGAAAGAATAATGTCATTGTAAATAAAAAAGGAAGAATCATTATTAATGATGATAAGTGTATTGATTGTGGTGCTTGTATTTCTTTATGTCCAACAGAAGCATTGTTTTTAAACGAATATGCTAGATTAGAATTTTCTTATAACAAGTGCATTGGATGTCTATTATGTTTAGATTCATGTCCACGACATGCAATTGAAGAAATGTAAAAGTCGAAAAAGAATTTCTTTTTACAATGCTATTGTTGAGTTATTATTTCAAATATTTCGTCTATACGAGGTGTTTTCCTTCTCATAGTAATGCAGCGTTCTTCTTCACAACCTCGTAATAATGCAACTAATTCATTTAGATGGATTGTGGGAATATCTAATTTTTCATTGAACCATTTATTCATCTTTTCTCTATATTCCGGTTTGCTTAAAGTGTATAAACAAGTAGGACAAGGCGTTATAATAAAATCTGCTCCAACATTTTGAGCACTCAATAATTTATTAGCCGTTATTTTTAGCGCTTCTCGAGGATTTATTAAGAGTTGTGAGGCACCCCAACCACAACAGCTCTCCCTCTCTTGATAATCGACAGGAGTTCCACCAAATAAAGTTATAAGGTCTTCTAGTTTAGTTTTATCTTTTAAATAATGATTAACACTACGTTTATCCCTTGAAAGATTTAAATAATGACATCCATAATGTATAGCAACTTTAAAATCACTTAAATCGAACTTTAATGAATTTATCAAATCATTTCTGATCAAGTATAAAAAATCTAAATCGTGGATAAACCTTACCTTTGGATCTTCTAAAATGTCATACATTCCGGGATAAGCTTCCTTATTAACACTTTTCTTTAACTGGTCTAGAATTTCTTGAGTTTTTTTCCTTATTTGAGGTGTTTTTAAAAACTCTCTTCCTCTTAATAGAGAATTATAACACCCATTACAGGAAAATAATAAAATATCTGCTTGTTGATCAATTTCATTTAAATTTCTTTCATTTATAGCGGCAAATTGAGCTCTTGTTATTAAATTCCTTTGAAAAAAGGTTCCAGTGCAACACGACTGACTCTTACATGTAGATACTTCGAGTTGAAGACTCTCGAGAAAATCTTGAATTCCCCATCTTACTCCAGGGAAATATTTTTCTAAGCATGCTTTAAATAAACATAATTTCTTATCTTTAAAGAATTCTAAAGGATTCTCTTGAAAATTTCTTTCAATTTCCTCAAGATTAAGAGCTAAATTGTAGGCTTCCATAATTTATTTATTTTTTTTCTTTCTTTTGTTTTTGCTAGCCTTAAAAACATATTTTATGCGTGCAAAATTACATATCTCGTTTAATTCATCAATCCTCTGTTGGGGTAATTTTTCACCTAAAGGTTCTTCTAATACAACTCCACTTGTAAGGAACCTCTCTGCCATTTCTACGTATTTTCTTAGATCATTATATTTTGGTCCATAACCTTTTTTAAATGACTCATTTCTGAGATTGATGATTAGCATTGGAATGTTTATATCTTCTCTGGGACACACGCGTTTGCATCTTTCACATAAATAGCAATACCAAATATCAGAATCTTTTAAAACGCTTTTATCTCCACATAATACTCTTCTAATAATTTTTCTGATATTAAAATTAGATACCTTTGCGGCAGGACAATCCCCCACACATTTTCCACAGCTAATACATTGAATAATATTTTTATTTTCATCTACATCCTCTACGAGTTCCTCATAAAATTCCCAATTCCACTCTGAATCTGAATATTCATCCATGATATGATTATTTATGTTTTTAAGAAGAATACCATAAATTCTAAGAGAAAATCATAATTCATAATAAAAAAATTATTGTATTACAAAAAGTAATTTAATTTGTTTATATATTTTAATTTCAAAAATTAGCTAATCAAATTATTGGTTAAGTTAAAATAACTTCTGAAAAAAGACAAAGAGGAAAATATTTATTATTTAAGAAATTTTTTTGAAAAATATCACTATAAAAAATTCCAATTCATCATCCAAAATTAAGGCGACATCATTATTAACTGGAGTATAACTAATGGTTCTTTATAAAGACGGGAAAGTATATTTAAAACTGGTATATTGGGGTATGGCAGGATCAGGTAAAACAACCATACTTCAAACGCTTTACAAATTAACAAAAGAAACAAAGAAAGATATTGTTCCAATTGGAAATTTACAAATAATAGCGAGAGAAAGTGGGGCAACATTATATTTCGATAGAGGACTATTTCAATCAACGAAACAAAAACAAGTCTATTATAGAGTATTTACTGTAGCGGGACAAACAAGTTTTTCACCTCTTAGAATAAAACTATTTGATAAACCAGAAGATAAAACTGATGCCGTTATATATGTAATTGACTCTCAGACTAAATTTCTTGAAGATAACATTGAATCACTTCGAGAATTAAAAAGTATTACCAATGATAAACTAATTAAAGAGATCCCCTTTATTGTAATGCTTAATAAACAGGATCTTAAAGAAATCATTGATAAAGAAGACTTTATTCGGATTTTAAAAAATGAAAAACTTTGGTTTGAACCTGGGAATAGTTTAAATAGGTGGAATCCTATAATTTATGAGACTTGTGCGTTATATGATCAACAGAAAGATATTTATCGCAGTTTTCATGAATGTGCTAGAAGAACTGCATTATATCAAATTTATGGAGATGGAAAGGCACCTGTCGATGAAAAAATATCTGATACTTCTATATTAACCATTTAGATTATAAATTTGATAAAATAAAAAAAATAAAAATTTTATTTTTCTCTTATAAAAATTGCATGCATCCATCTTGGCAGCAAGAAGCCCCCATAGAACTCTATAGCACTAATTATTAATAATACTCTTACAATTACAACCATTATTGCTAGTAAAGGATCAGTTGGATCCTCAAAAATGGTACCCAACAAGGAATCTAGGACAGCTGCTATTGTAAATGTAATAAAGGCCGCTCTTAATAATTTTCCTTTCACTCGCACTTCTTTATCCTCTGATTTTGCTGATTTTTGGGCAAAAATGAGTCCGGTTACAAACATTACTAGGATGACTATCACTAAATAAATAAGAATAAAATCTCCAAAGTTAACTGTGAATGGGCGTGAATAAGCACCGATAGCATTAATATCTGTAAAGAAAAGATAAAAAAACATAACCTCAAAAGCAATGCTCAAAATAATAGTTAAGGTAATAACCAATTTCTGCTTTTTTTTAACAATCATATCTGTGAAAGCTATTAACCAACTCAAAAGTGCAATCGGGATAAAGCAATTCCCGATAATCAAATACCACCCAATGTATAGAACATCTTGGAAACCGCTTGCAAGTATCATAATGAAGTTAATGGAATCTGGAAACCAAGGGTTAGCTACACCTATCCAAGAGATTCCTACAAGGATATAAAGTCTTGATTTATATTTGGAATATTTCAAGAGAATGGTGAATCCAATAATGAGAGAAATCAATACAAAAATTAAACTGAAACTACCTTGTAAATAATCAACTACTTCTAATTCTAATTCTACCAAACTTAACACCAATCTTAAAATTTCAGTAAGAAATTTGATTTTAATTAAATAGTTATTAAATCAATGGATATATATTTCTTTTGGATATTTTCTTTCTTTAGCAAAAATTAAACCATTATTGAAAAAATGATTGAAGCTAGATTACTGAATAGTTAAAAAGAATTTTTTGGTCTTTTAAATCATTTAATAACAATTGTGTATGACATAAATATTGATTTAAAGAGATTTCTTGATTTTGATATCTTCTAATTAATATTTTAATTATATAGAAAGGAGAAAACTTTAAGAATCGAATATCAGAAAATAAATAAACTATACCTTTTGCTTCGAATATAATTTTTTTATCCATCAGCTCATCAAATAACTCCTGTCGATTATTTAATAAACTTAGACAATCATTTACGGAAAGATTTGTGTTTCTCAAATTTTTTATTAAAAGATATACATCTTTATCAACTAGAAAATTAATTATCGCTTTGTTTTCTAACTCCTGGCTACAATTATATTTTGAATAAAACTTAATAAATTCTTTTTTATATTTTTTTAGAACACGCTCTTCAATATTTTCCTCATCCGGTATTCTTTTGGGAGGGACTCTTGCGCATGTAAAATCCTTGATTAAAAAATAACATTCTTTACTACCCGGAATATTTTTCTTTAATATTAGATTCTCCCGAAGAAATGATATCAAAAGTAAATCAATATTTACAGTAGAAAATCCATATTCTTCTCTTAATAAGTTTGTTAATTCTGTTTTGGAAATTACTCCATTTCTTAATATTTGTAAAATTGTGAACATAATTTTATCTTGGAAAAAATTTATTAAATCCTCACTTTCCAATTTGTTATAGTTCTTTATTGTGTTAAATGCTTCAGAAATAGCTCTAGTCATTTTATTTGTGTTCATTAATTCAATCAGATTTTTACCAATAATAGCTAAAATGTCAGGTGAAATAACATCCTCTTTCTCTTTTTTACCACTTAGAACAAGAACTAAAAAATACATTTCACTTTCGAATTCTTGTAATATAGAAATGAAGTGGTTGCTCTGATCTTCCAATTCTATCAAAGAATTTTCTTTGTCTAATTCATGTTGGGCCCAAATTTTTAAAAACAATTCTTTTTTAGGGAATTCTTTTTCTGGGGGATATTGAATTAATGGCTCAGGTCCAGTGCTTTTATTCCAATGAACAATGATTAATCTTTCCATAATTCTAGTGTTTAAATATCTAAAATAAAGAATAGAAATTACAATGTATCCAATATATTATTAAAAGTATATTATATAATTAAGGCTATTGTTTAACCTGAATAGAAATTAAAGAAGATTTTTTGAATTTAAAAAAATTTAGGAAAATTGTATTCAATGTTTTCTAATGCTTCAATAAGAAGATTATTTATTCTGTTATCATCTGAAAAATCTATTTTATTAAACACATTTTCAATCATTTGGTTTGCAAGCTGTTTATCTTTTTCTGTGGGATGATGTTTCCTTGAATTAAATAATAATTCAAATTCTTCTTTTAGCCATTCTAATTCCTCAATTAGAGAATCTTCCAAAAGATCGTCATAGTCCCCGCAGTAAAACAACTAAATACCCCTACCCTAATTATTATTTATAATAATTAAAATGATACTCTAAGAAACTAGTAGGGTCCGACTATAAATATTTTAGTTTTCCAAAAAATGAAATTACTAAATTATTTAATCATATATTTTTTTAAATTGATATCTTGTAATGATTTTAGAAAGTTCCCAAATTGACTGAAGATCATTTGAGCTAATTGCGTTCGTTAAATCTTTATATAATTTTGATAAGTATAATTGATCATATTCAATGATCTCTGTTTTACTAAGTATTTTATCTTGTTTACTCATATAGCAAATTCAAATTGAAAAAGTAATAAATGGGAATAATATCCCGGTAACATATCTTCGAAAAAATAAGTTTCAAGCTTTTTATTACTACATACATAGAATTTTATCAAAAGGAGAATTTAAGTAGATAAATTTTGTTCTCTTTTCTTTTTTTCCCAGAATCTGCTATAAAAATAAAATGTCATAAATCCAATAATTAAAACAGCAAAAATAATTAATAAGATAATATTAAAAAGGTTTGCTTGAGCCTGAAACTGAGCTGGATCAAGCGCATTAAGATCATATGGTGGTCCTGGAATTTCGCCTAGAAAGGAATCTCCAAGCCAAGCATA
This sequence comes from Candidatus Hodarchaeota archaeon, assembly GCA_048887145.1. Classification (GTDB taxonomy): domain Archaea; phylum Asgardarchaeota; class Lokiarchaeia; order Sigyniarchaeales; family SOKP01; genus SOKP01. Next base: position 360 of record JBHLKA010000068.1, on the reverse strand, counting down.
AAAAAAAGCTCGAGCAATCGACCCTAGAAAAGTACCTAATGAGTATTTTTTTACATCCATATCTACTAATCCAGAAGCGTATGAAACGGGATCAAAAGGAATAAATGGAATAAACCGAAAAATTAATATGGCCCATATTCCATATTTATGAATAAAGTCATCCGCCATATTAAGAGCTCTATCACCAACAAATTTTCTAGCCAGTGGACGCCCTCCCTTCCTACTAAGATAATAGCATAATAATCCGGTACCTACCGATCCAATTATTCCCATTATACCCCCTCCGAAAGTTCCATATATTAAACCAGCTGCTATAAGTATAACTTCTGAAGGAAGAGGTACGATAATTCCTTGTATTGC
>JBHLKA010000067.1:0-13468 GCA_048887145.1 Candidatus Hodarchaeota archaeon | reverse complement strand
ATTCCTTCGCTTTTTCAAATTCTTCATTTAAAACATAAATAATACTTAATAATCTCCATTCAATTGCTGTTTTTGGCTTAATTTCTGTGATTTTTTTATAAGTTTCTAAAGCATCCTCTTTTTGCTCAGTTTCGTTATAAATAACATATAGGTCATGTAAAAGATGAAAAGATCGAGGAAATTTTTCTAAAGCACGATAATAGAGTTTCATTGCTTTATTAATATTGTTGTCTAATAATTCTTTTTCAGCTTTATATACTAATTTAGGCATTTTTCCACCCCAACCATTTAAATATAAAAGATGTAGAGAATAGATTGGAGCAAAATTGTCAGTTTTTCTTTTTACAGCCATAAAACATTATAAGAAAAATTAAGTTATAAATAGAATTTTTAGATAATAGTAGCAATGTGTATAAACGATTTTTCCTTTACTTTTTATGAAAAAACAAATAGAGTTGATAGTTTAACTTGCCAGTTTCCTATATTTATAAAAAGATGATTCGTAATGAGAGTAAAAAACTTACTAAACCAATTACATTAAAGGTTTTTACATCATCAAATAATGTCCAAGAATCTGTATATATGATGGATACCTTGGATATTTATCAAAAAAGTTCTAATGGAATGTTAAAAATCGAAACATATAACCTAGAAACAAATTCTGAATTAGCTAAAAAGTATGATATTCAACGAGTACCTGTGATTTTACTAATGAATAATCAAGGAATAGAAATTATACGTTATTTAGCGGTGCCTATGGCAGCAGAAATCCAACCATTTGTACAGACATTAATGGTGTTTACTGGAACTCCTAATTATTATGAGGCTATTATAAAGCAAAACCTAAGAAAATTAGATTCTATAGTTATAAAAGTATTGATTACAGATTCATGTGCCTATTGTCCTACTATTTTATCAATCTGTAGTCAGTTCGCTTTAGCATCAGAAGGTAAAATAAGGGTGATCATAATAGATATTATGGCACATCTTGATATTGGTGAACAATATAATGTATCAACTGTTCCAACTTTAATCATTAATGAAGAAAAAAAGTTAAAAGGTAATATTACGGCAGAGGAGCTTTTAAAAGAGCTACTAATGTTGTAGTACAACAGAATTTTTTTATTTCCAAAAATTGGCAAAAAGTCATTTTTCGTGTCATCAAAATTTTCTAAGATAGAGGGTTGATTGCTAAATTTAACTTTCTTCAATTGAAAAGATTACTAAAATCAATTATTAATTCCGAATTCGTTAATTTTTAACCTAATAATTTTTTAATTTCGGATAAAAAATAACAAAAAAAAACCGATTATGGAAATATTTATATAGATGCATGTTATAATAAGTAAATTATAAAGAAATTAGTTTATTATTTAAACAATTATTTTCAAAAAGAAGCGAAGATTTTAGAAAAACAACGAAATATATTAAAAAAAAATGAAAATATGCAAAAAAATGATCAAAATTGATGAAAAATGACAATTAGCAGTATAATGGTTATTGGTGGTGGAATTTCAGGAATAGAAGCAAGTCTTACATTAGCTGAACAAGGATATAAAGTAATTCTTGTAGAGAAGACATCTTCAGTTGGTGGTCGAATGGCACAACTAGATAAAACTTTTCCTACATTGGATTGTTCGATATGCATTCTAGCACCAAAAATGGTTGAAGTATCTCGTCATCCAAATGTTGAACTATTAGCATATTCCGAAGTGCAAGAAGTGAATGGAGAAGCTGGAAATTTCAATGTTAAAGTACTTAAAAAAGCAAGGTATGTTGATTGGGATATATGCACTGGATGTGCGGCCTGTCAAGAAAAATGTCCAATGAAAAAAATTCCTAGTGAATTTGAGGAGGGAATGGGCAATCGTACAGCGATTTATATTCCCTTTCCACAAGCAGTTCCAAGAAAGGCCGTTATTGATGCTGAAAGATGTCTTTATTTAACAAAGGAAGCTTGTAGATTATGTGAAAAAGAATGTGAGGCAGGAGCAATTAATTTCGACATGAAAGACGAGATAATTGAATACAATGTTGCATCAATTATTGTAGCAACTGGCTATGATCAAATAGATCCTAGTATTTTAGATCGATATCACTTTGGTGAATATCCTAATGTTATTACTGCGATGCAGTATGAACGATTACTGAGTGCCTCAGGCCCTACTGGTGGAGAATTATTACGTCCTTCAGATAAGGAACATGCTCATAACATCGCATTTGTTGCTTGTGTAGGATCCAGAAATGAGGATATTTGTGCTTATTGTTCTAAATTTTGTTGTATGTACATGGCAAAAGAGGGAGTAGTAACACGAGAACATGCCCCAGACACAGACGTTACAATTTATTTTAATGACATTAGAGTAATTGGTAAAAATCAAGAAGAATTTATAGAAAGAGCTAAGGATGAATATAATTTACATTACCACCATGGAATTCCTGGAGATGTTCGAGAAAATCCCGAGAATCATAACTTATATGTAAAAGCGGCTAACTTAGATACTGGTGAAGTAGAGACAAAAGAATTTGATCTTATCGTGCTTGCTAATGCTGTAACCCCCAGAATAGATGCTGAAAAATTAGCAGAAATTCTGGGTATTGAAAGGAATGAGTTAGGATTCTTTAAAACGAAAGATTCTACGGAAGATTTAAAATCTACTAAAAATGGGATATATGTTACTGGTTCTTGTCAATCACCTGATGATATAGCAAATTCAGTAGCTAAAGCCGGAGGCGCTGCTGCATTAGCAGCTTCTCATGCAGTTCCTTTAAGTGAAGAAGAAACTAAAGTAGAGTTGCCGCCCTTAATACCAATAAATCCTAGAGATGAACCCCGTGTCGGAGTATTCATTTGTAGGTGTGGTATTAATATTGCAGGTTATGTGGATGTACCTAATTTAGTAGAATATGCTAAAACGTTACCGAATGTAGTTTATTCCATGGAAAGTAAGTATAGCTGCTCTCAATTAACACAAGATATTATTAAAGAAAAGATTGACGAACTTAACTTAAATCGTGTAGTAGTTGCTGCATGTACTCCTAGAACACATGAAGCTCTCTTCCAAAAAACAATACGAGAAGCTGGTTTAAATGAATATCTTTTTAATTTCGTGAGTATTCGGGAATTGGATTCATGGGTTCATATGAAAGATAACCAAAGAGCCACAGATAAAGCAAAAGATCTCATAAGAATGGGAGTTGCTAGGGTAATTAAACAGAAACCTGAATATAAAATTAAGGGAAATGTGGTCCCAGAAGCTTTAGTTGTAGGAGGGGGCGTTGCGGGAATTAGTTCTGCTATAGAAATTGCAAAAAAAGGATATAAAGTTCATCTTGTTGAAAAAGAAGATAAGTTAGGAGGACAATTAAACCAAATTTATAAAATTAACTTCGATCGAATTGATTCTAGGGAATATCTAGAGAATCACCTTAATGAATTCAAATCTTATAAAAATATTACTACTTATTTGAATTCTGAAGTGATAGATGTGAAAGGTTCCATTGGAGATTTCAAAGTAAAGGTTAAGAGTAGAGTGGAAGCTAAAAATTCTGATCTAAACGTAGGGGTAATTATAACCGCAACTGGAGCATATGAATTCAAACCTGAAGGGTGGTATCATTATGGAGAAGAAGGTATGAGTGATAAGGTAATAACCCAATTAGAATTATCAGATAAATTGAGAAATAATGAATTAAAAGATGGTGAAACACTCGTTTTTATTCATTGTATAGGTTCACGTCAGCCTGAAGGAGGAAATGGAGTAAAATATTGTTCTCTCATATGTTGTTCTGAATCAATTAGACATGCATTATATGTTAAAGAGACATATCCGAATTCGAACATTTATGTATTATATAGAGATATACGGGTAGGAACTGATGAAGAACCTTATTATTGGAAAGCACGCGAAAGTGTCAATTATATACGATTCAATGATTACCCAACGGTGGATATTGCAGATAATAAATTAAAGGTTGAAGTACAAGATATTTTAACGCAAACTGATCTAGTAATAGATGCAGATAAAGTTGTTCTTTCAACACCTTTGATTCCTCATGATACTCAAAAGCTTGGTGAAATGATTAAATGTGCGAGAGATCAGAACGGATATTTTCTAGAGGCACACATAAAATTACGACCAGTTGATTTTGCAACTGATGGAATATATTTAGCAGGAACATGTCATAGCCCTAAGGGAATAGCAGATTCAATTTCTCAAGGGAGAGGTGCAGCAGCTCATGCTTTAATTCCACTTATTTCTGGAGAGGTTGAGAATGAACCTTTAGTTTCAGTAGTTAATCCTGCTTTATGTATAGCATGTCAAAAATGTGAGGAAGTATGTAATTTTGGAGCGATCGGTGTAAATTTTGATAATGAGATTTTAATATCGGAATCCAATCCTTTACTATGCAAAGGATGTGGTGATTGTGCTGCTGCATGTCCAGCTGGTGCTATTACCATGAGTCATTTTGCAGATGAACAGATATATCCTATGATTAGAGAAGCTGTTCGAGGAGATTTCGTGGATGAGAGGCCTCGTATTGTGGCATTCTTATGCAATTGGTGTAGCTATGCTGGAGCAGATACATGTGGTGTAAGTCGTTTCCAATACCCAACCAATATTAGACCTATAAGAGTAATGTGCACGGGAAGGATACCAAAACACTTTATTTTACAAGCATTCTTAGAAGGTGCGGATGGTATATTAGTAGGTGGATGCCATATTGGTGACTGCCATTATTTAGAAGGTAACTATGATATGCAAAAGCGCTACAATGAACTTCACGAAATACTTGAAAAGGTAGGGATTAATCCTGATCGCTATAGACTTGAATGGGTTTCAGCTAGTGAAGGAAAGCGTTTCTCTGAGGTAGTGACCGAATTTGTAAATAGAGTGAAAGAACTTGGACCATTAGCTAAAACCGGTGATAAAATTGAACATAAAAAAGAAAAAGCAAAGGAGGGAGCATAAAAAATGACTGAAATGTTAAAGAAAAATGCAAATGATTTGGATTTAAGCTTCCGCTATGAGATAGCAGAAAAAGTTGGTGCTAAATCACTTTTGAAATGTATTCAATGTGGAGTATGTAGTTCTGGTTGTACTGTTACCGAATATGTCGATTTACAACCACATAGAGTAGTTGCATCATGCCTTCTAGGTTTGAAAGAAGAGGTATTATCCAGTAGCGCAATTTGGACTTGTTCATTATGCCATAGATGTACTGAAAGATGTCCTAAAAATGTAGATTATTCTTTCATTTTAGCGTTATTGCGAAATATGGCAGCAAAAGAAGGGAAAATTCCAAAGGAATATTCAAGCACAGTAGAAGTTATTTATGATAATGGATTTGTAGTGCCTTATACAGAAGGAATGAAAAAAAATATCGATAGAAGGCGAGAAAGAATGGGATTGCCAGAAATTATCCCACCCAATCTTGATGATATAAGATTTATAATAAACGAAACAGGATTAGGTGATCTTGTAATAAAAAAGGAGGATGATAAATAAATGACGAAAAAAGGGAATGAATTCTCACTTTTCTTAGGATGTACAATACCACTTAAAATGCCACAGCTAGAGAAAGCATTTAGAGATGTAGCAAGTATTTTAGGTGTTGAATTGAAAGAAATGGAGGGTGTTAGTTGCTGTCCAGAACCAGTATCATTACAATCCTTAAATATTGATACGTGGTTAACTTTAGGAGCAAGAAATCTTGCAATTGCTGAACAGATGGGATTAGATGTTTTAACAATTTGTTCAGGATGCTATGAAACTTTAAAAACGGTAAGTGTTCTTTTGGGAGAGGATCCTGAACATCTAAAAAAAATCAATGAAATTTTAAAGAAAATAAACTATGAGTATACTGGAAAGATAAATGTTTACCATTTCGTAGAATTATTTACCCAACCAGAATGGCTTGAAAAAATGAAAAGCTTAACGATTAAACCACTTGATGACTTGAATCTTGCTGTGCATTATGGTTGCCACTTAGTTCGACCCAGTAAAATAATGCGATTTGATCATCCAGAAAAACCGGAAAGAATTGATCTTATTCTTCAAACTCTCGGCGCAAAAACCATCGATTTTGCCAACAAATTAGAATGTTGTGGTTATTGTGCTCGTCTACAGGAAGAAATTGGCGAAAAACTTGTTGAAGATAAAATGACAGAATTATGTGAACTTGAAGAAGAAGTTGATGCTTTAATTGCAGTTTGCCCGGCTTGTGTTACCCAATATGACAGAAAAGAAAAGATCATTGCTCGTAGGACTGGAAAAGAACTGAATATCCCGGTATTATATTTACCTGAAATAATGGCAATTGCATTGGGCGTAGCTTTAGAAGACCTTAGTCTTTCTACTAGAAGTGTGAAACCTAATAAGTTGATTGAAAAATTAACAACCTAAATATAATAAATTTTTAGAAATATGAAATAAATTTTATGAAAATCTAAACAGAAAAGAAAAAAATTGGAGATTTGAAAAATGATTATAACCCAATTAAAAGATATTGAAGAAATATATGGATACATAGAGCCATACAACAAAATCCTTATAGCAGGCTGCGATGGATGCTGTCAACCACCCAGAAGCCTAAATGAGGCAAAGTTGCTTGGACAACTCTTAGAATTAAAAGCAAGAACTAAGGGAAAAGATCTAAAATGGAAAGCTATTACAGTTTTAAGACAATGCGATGATAGAATTGCAGCAACAACCGTAAGGCCTTTGGTAGAAGATTATGAAGCGATCCTTACATTAGCTTGCGGATTAGGAGTGGTTATGATGAATAAAGTTCTACCGCAGAAATTAACCTTCCCAACTCAAAATAGTATGTTTGGGGGTGCACAAAGTAATGGTGAAAATAACTTTATTGAGCTATGTGAAACATGTGGAGATTGCATTATTGGAGAGACTGGCGGTTTGTGCCCTCGTGCAGGTTGCGCTAAACATTTAAGTAACGGACCTTGTGGGGGGATGGTTGATGGTATGTGTGAAGTAAGAGGATATACAGTACCATGTGCATGGGTTGAAATTTGGAAGAGATTAAAGGAATTCAATAGATTGGATTTGTTTAAAAAATATAGGGGTCCAAGGGATTACAGAACTTCTACAAGTCCGGGATATCTGGAAGTTTATAAAGAATATACGAATGTAGAAGAAGAAAAAGAGGAGGTGAAGGGCTAAATGGGAAAAAGACCAGCATATAGTAATCTATGTAAAGCAATTCAGGAGGGACATTTTGTATTTACTGGCGAATTAGAACCTAAAAAAATACTTAGCTTAGAAGAAATACTTCATTCTGCCGAAGAAATGAAGAAAACTGGGAAGATTGTAGCAGCAAATGTAACCGATGGACCACAGGGAGATGCTTACATGTGTTCATTAGTACCAAGTTATTTGGTGCAGGAAAAAGTAGGGCTTGAAGCAGTATGGCAAGTTACAGTAAGGGATCGCAATCGTGTTGCCCTCTTTGGAGATGTAATAGCAGGAGCTGTATTGGGATTAAAAAATATTCTAACTCTAACAGGAGATCATACATCGCTTGGAGATCACAAAAAAGGAAGAATTGTTTACGATATTGATAGTACTCAGTTCTGTGAAATGCTCTCGATTATGATTGATGAAGGAACTGATTATGAAGGAAATGAACTTGAGGGTGGTAAGATTGAAATGAACTATGGATGTGTTGCTAATCCAAATAGTAATCCACGTGAGCCAGAGATCCTTAAAGTTGGTCGTAAAGTAGAACAAGGTGTTGACTTTATTCAAACACAAACAGCATTTGATGTAGATGAAGCTAAGGATTTTCTTAAAGATCTGGAGCAATTTAATGTTCCAGTGCTTTTAGGAGTCTTTCCCCTAAAATCTTATGGAATTGCTTGGTATTTTGATAATTATATACCAGGTGTTTCAGTTCCAAAGGACCTTCTTAAAGCACTTAAGAAAGCAGAAAAAGATAATAAGGGAAATAAACCAGCTAAGTATGCAGCACTCGATAAGATAAACATTGAATTCTTTGAACCATTTATCAAGGAGATCAAGAAAAGTACTAAAGCAGCAGGAATTCATTGCATGGCTGTTGAATATGAAAGACTTTTTGAGCCTCTATTGAAAGATATTCCAAAATACGTTAAATAGAATAATGGAAAGAAATTAAAAGTTAATATAATATATTTTTTAATTTAAATAAATATTTTTTTAAAAAGAAAAAACCAGAAAAGGAGTTAATTATGAAAAATTTAGATGAGAAGGATAAAAGAATATTGGAAATGCTAATTGAAGATTCAAGAAGGCCTTATCATGAAATTGCAACGGAAGTGGATCTCTCAGAATCAACCGTTCGTAAGAGAGTAATACGCTTGCAGGAAGACGGTGTAATAGAAAAATTTACCATTAAAGTATGCAGAGAAGAAGAGCGTTGTATATATGCTTTTATAACCTTGCTACCAAAAAATCAGTCAGAAATAAAAGAATTAATTAGAGAAACCCAAATATTGCCTCAATGTGAGGAAGTATATTTTTTAGCAGGGGAATGTGGAATTTTAGTAAAAGTTAACGTCCCAGAAATAACGGAACTTGACGCCTTTATAGAAAATTTTAGAGGCAGAAGTGATGTTAAAAGTGTTGAAAGAGTGTGTGTTGTATTGAAACCTATAAAAACTGTCTCTCAGAACGGTAAAGTTCCATTTTAATTGAACTAATTCCTGTTTCTATTTATCCTTTCTCTTGTAATTTAATTAATTATTTTTTTATCAAAACATTTATATATTCCTATATATTTGAATATATTAAAATATATATCCAATAAGAATTCCTCTTAAAAAGTGTGAATATGCATAGATATGGATACTATATAATTGATTCGCATATAGATGATGTCTGGAATAAAACTTTAGCTTTTTAGCAAAATAAAAAATGCAAAATAAGAGATCAATTTATTTCGGTGAACTCTTTATCTCGTGAGCTCAATATACGTCATAGTTTTTCAATGCATCCATATGGTACGTCGATGGGTGAGACTTATGAAATGATATTTGGTTATAATCCTGAGAAGAGCATTACATACGTTAGTGTAGGAATAAAATTCTCGTGGTTTGGGAGAGGGTTTACATGGTTGGTTCCACAAGAAATGATGGAAAAATGGGCTAAAGAAATGGGAATTCGACCCATAAAATTAATGAAGAAACAAAATCCCAAATATTTAGAAATTTTTAATGATAAAACAAATGTATCCAATCAACTAACCCCAAACCAGACAAAAATGTTTTGTGCGTATTGTGGTTCTGAAAATAGCTTAGCTAGTAAATTCTGTAGTAAATGTGGTATGAATTTAGAAAGTACATGAAGTTAGTTTAACTATTATAATAAAATTTTCCATTTTTTTCAAGTTTTTGAACTTTTCCCTCATTTTCCAGGTAAATCAAATGTCCTAACACTTCACTTAATGCCATATATGAATTGATTTCATCTAAATCTTTTCCAAAATGTATCTGTGAGATTTCTAATGGTGTTTTTGGGTTATTCTTAATTACTCTTGATATCTCTGATAACCTATTTCTATGATGCTCTTTTATCGCTAAAATTCGCTCGTGTGGATTAAAAATAATTTCTTGGTGAGCTGGCAAAATGATTTCTGCATTTAATTTATCAATTCGATCTAAAGATTTTAGATAATGATGTAAGATATTCTCGAAATTACAGTTTGCATACTTTTTAGATAATGTAGTAGGTACAATAAAATTGCCTATATGAGGAGTTATTCGAGAAAGGATATGATCCCCTGAAAATAGATACTTTTTTTCTTTGTTAAATACACAAATATGATCAAAGCTATGACCTGGTGTCCAAATTATCTCTAAATGTTTTAAGATTGTATCACCATCACGTACAATTAAATCAGGTTTCTGATATCGCAGATACCTTGGCCAGAATGTAAAAAATTGCACAATTTTTTTCCCGTCATCATCATTAAGTCCATACTTAATCATCATCTTTGCAACTTCCTTAGCTTGTTTTTTCAATTCTCCTAGGTTTTCATCATTAGTTTCCCATTGTAGAATTTGATGCGTGATATCATTCATTATAATCTTAATTTTCTTATTTTTTCGCTTGAGAGCTCTCACCAATCCAATATGATCTAAATGCATATGTGTAATTAAGCAATAATCAATATCCTGAATACTATAGCCAAGATCATTAAGAGCTGAGAGGAATATTTTACTCCAATTTCCCATATTAAGTCCAGAATCTATGAGAACCTTCTGATCATCAATCTCAAAAAGATAAAGACACACAAACTTTACAGCAAAAGGAACATCGATCTTTATTTGGTAAATATCCTGTATTTGACATATATTAGATTTAAAATTGTACAATCTGTAAGCCTGAATGTTTTATTTTATTTTTATTAAGAAAAAGCTTCAAAATTTTTGTATTTTCCGAAAAATTTGCTTGAATAAAAAAAAGTATGAAAATGATATTTGAAAGTTCTTTCTTTAGGTTTTTAAACCGTAATACATAAGCCAAAAACTGCTTAAATATCCGATTCTCACGAATATCACCCATATATCTGGTTCAAATAATCCTTCTATTAACCCAAAAACACAGAAAAATATTGAACCCAAAGATAATAGAAAAAATTTAGTTCTTAAAATACCACTTGATTGAAAACTTTTGACTATAAATCCAATTCCAAGTAAAACTATTATAGTAAGTAGAAAAATTGCCATTAGAATACCAGCTATAGAAAAAGTTTGTACACTATAATTAATTAGAAGTTGCCCTGGAGAAGGGGGGTCTTCAAATTTAAATGCACTAAACGGATCTATAAAAATTAAAATTTCGAATATTATGCTCAGAATTATAAAGGATATAACAAAATACCACTTTGCTTTGGGTATTAACAGTTCCGCACCAATATAAATTGCTGTGATGATCGCAGGGGCAAGCCATATATAACTCAAAATTCCAACTATTCCATAAGTAACGGGATACTCCATATTAATTGTTGTAACTAACACAAATAAAAAGTCTAAAAATACTCCAAAATACATCAATCCTGCAAAAAGATTTGCCAAACCCAAATAGATTAAAATCTTAGCATTTGTTTTTCTTGCTTTATATATAAAAAATAAACCAAAAACCATGCCAAAGATAACTACTCCAGATGCAGTAATCCCATCAATCCATCCTAATGGATCAAGATTAAGCAAACCAATCTCACCTAATTATATTGTTATTATTCAATTTTGTAAATTATAAATATTAATAATATTAAACTCAACCCAGTTTATAAATAAATAGATTACAATATATTGAACTATTAACATCAAAATATTTATTTAATCAGCCAATAAGGTTATCAATAAGCAGTGTTTGAATTAGAAAATCTTATCAGGCTCTCAAAAGAATATATTGAACCAGCAAGTATGGTTTTATCAAGAGCTTTTTTTAATGACCCTATATTTTGCTGGCAATTTCCTGATGAATCTAAAAGAAAAGCAAAATTTCATTATATTTGGAAGTTGATTTTGAAAATTGGGATAAAATTTGGAGAAGTATATACTACATCAGAAAACTTGGAAGGGATTGCGGTATGGCATCCTCCAGAAATGGTGAATATCTCTTATTGGAAATATATTTTTCATGGTGGTTTTGGTTTTCCTTTTAGATTTGGAATTAAATCTACAAAAAAAATAATGTATATCCAAGATGTGAATGTATCAATGCGTAATCATCTTATGAAAACTCCATACTGGTATTTGGGACCAATTGGTGTTGACCCAGAATATCAAGGAAAAGGCTTTGCAAGCAAGTTAATAAGACCCATGTTAGATCGCATCTTTTGGGAAAATTTGCCTATTTTATTAGAAACAAATGCCAGAAAAAATGTTTCTATTTGGGAACATTTTGGATTTGAAGTATTTGAAGAAATAATCATCCCAAAAACGAATTTTATTAGTTGGATTATGATTAAAAGTGATTAAAGAAAGTAATAGAGCGTTATTACTTTTGGTCTTGTTTTTCATCATGTTCAAAAAAAAGAGACTTTTTCATATCAAACTCAAGTTCTCGTAATTTTCGTTTTATTTCTGCTGGATTATAATCTTTTTTTAGCATATCAATAATTGTTTCCTTTAAATTTTCTAGATTATCCACTGCACATTGATAAAAAATATTATTTTCATCCATACTCATAGTTAAAATATCATATAACCCTGTGAGGGCATCTCTTATTTTTTCATAATATTCCCACGCTCTATCTAAATCAGATTCCTTTTGAGTGTCAGTCATCATCGCTAAATCAAAAGTTTGTTAAATAAAAAAATGCAATACAATTTATAACATTTCTCTAATTAAATAATAAGAGTTATATCCTTAAACCATAGGAATTAGATTATTGGTTGAATAAATTAACATTTAAAATAAGTTAAATTCCTAAATATTTAAATTCAATTTAGAATTTAGTACCATTATTTTAATCGATATTTGACATTTTGCCATGAAAAAAGCATATTATATACTTTTTATATTTGTTATTCTTGAATTGGTACTATATATAATTTCTATTTTCATGCCCCCAGATGTGCAGTATTTAATGATAGCCCTCTTAATAGCAATACCAATAGGATTGATCGTATTTCTCTTTCTTCTCCCCTTTCTTCCTTTGCTTCCTCCATTTTTTCAAGGTTTACCAGAAAGCTCAGAGGATTCTAATCGCCCTTTAATACAAGATAGAAAAGAATTTTTAAAAGCCCAACCTTTTTTTTGCGACGAATGTAAGACATTCACTGATCTTTTAAAAGAATATTGTGAAAATTGTGGAGCTAAAGATAGTTTACGAAAAGCTATAAAAAATGATTTTAAGTTTTATATTAAAAGAATAAGAGAAGATTCCAATCCTTAAACAAAAATATTCGATTAATTGTTGAATAAATTCAGATATAAATAAAATAAGAAGGTTAAAAAAATTTTCAATCTTATAGAAGTGCTTTTATTTCTTTAGAAAAATCTCCCGCATTAGCATCCTCAAGGATTTTGAAAACTTTCTCCGCATTAACCCTTAATGCTCCATCTAAGAGTTTTTCGAAACCTATTCGAGTGTTTAATCTTTCAGTTTTTTGTAAATGGAATATGACTCTTCCTAATTCATTTTTTAAGACACCACCTTCAGCATTTAAACAAATATCTAAAAGATCAGGAGCTACTTCCTCAATAACTTCCATATCAACGTTGTTTGCTAATTGATAAACTTTTTCTATTTGTTCATCAGTTAATGTTAAAACTTCTGTTTTTGTTTTTATTACTTCCATTTTTTTTTCTCACTTTTTTTATTTTTTTTAATTAACGTAAGAATAATTTCATATTTAAATGTATTGGGGTTTTTTCCGCTTCCTATTTTACCAGATCAGGCGAATTTTTTAAAAGTTGATCATTTTAGGAATGATTTTGACAGAATCCGGAATCGA
>JBHLKA010000066.1:0-13574 GCA_048887145.1 Candidatus Hodarchaeota archaeon | reverse complement strand
ATTTTCAAACTTTTTCAAATTCAAGGGAAAATTGAGATTCCACCGTTTTTATTTGACCAACCAAAGGATGTTTCTGCCCGTATAATCTTATCTGAGGATTATGAGGGGATTATTACTAGAGATTATGGATTTATTATTGCAATAGTCGATGTTGTTGATGTGGGCCCTGGAATAATAATTCCTGGAAATGCAAACACATTTCATGAGGTTGAATTTACAATTCTTTCTTTTAAACCGGTGATATCTGAGGTAGTGGAAGGAGAGGTGGTAGAAATTGTTGATTTTGGGTCTTTTATAAGACTAGGACCACTTGATGGATTAGTTCATGTTTCACAGATATGCGATGATTATATTTCATATGAACAAGTAGGTAATAGATTTATAGGGAAAGAAACAGGAAAAATACTTGAAGTAAATGATATTGTACGTGCTAAAATCATAGCAGTATCATTAGGCACTGGGAGGAGTGGAAAATTGGGTTTAACTATGAGGCAAAAGTTTTTAGGAAAAGAAGATTGGATTGAACAAGACATTGAAGATGAGTATACTGAAAAAGGAAAAGAAATAACTGATAAAAAAGAGAATAAAAAATAAAAATAATGCGGTGAATAATGAATGACTAAAGACCGAGCATGTAAAAACTGTCATTTAATAACTAAAAATGAACAAATTTGCCCTAAATGTAAAACCCACAGTCTAAGTGATGATTTTACAGGAGAAGTTATAATATTAAAGCCTCAAGAGTCAAAATTTGCAGAATATCTGAAAATTCATTTTCCTGGAAAATATGCTTTAAGAGTACGTTAAGAGGCATTCTACTCCTTTAACATAATCGATAAAAATTTTTTTACTGTTTTTTGCGTTCTCTTACTTACATCAACCATGACAATGCCTTCTGGAATGGGATGTTTAGAGTCTGTTATGGGAGGTTGCCCGTAAAACACTAAGGTTTTTAAATTTTGTATAAGAGGTAAAGTTATAACAAGAGGAAGTACCAATAAATCTTCTTCCCCTTCGATTATTTTCAATAAAATTCTTTTATCTGATATTATCATTTGGTTTAATAACTCAAAACTTTCTTTCTGTATTGTGCCTTTTGGATTATTAAATTCAATTATATCATCAAAAAATTCTTCATCTTGTATATTAATTTGACTTCTCTGAGTTTTTTCATCAACAATACATAGCTTAATAAACTCTCTTAAAAATTGATTTTTGAGAAAATCATTAGTGACAATATCACCAACAAGGTATACATTAACTTTAAATCCAGAATCCAAGAATTTTTTTATAAAATTCTCCACCTTAGGAATTGTTTCTGATCTAGAACCTTCAATTAATTTTCCTAAAGGTTGTGTAAATCTATGCCTCTTCTTTTCGGGGATTTTAAGATTTTCATTCATTTTTTTATCTTCAATTTTTTTTTTCTATCCATAATAAAATCTTAATTTTCCAGTTTGTAGGACTTAATTTATGCCATAATCTATTCAAAAAAACCAAAATTTTAATTTTTATCGTTCTTTGATATTAAATAACTTAGAATAATCTTTAAATTAACTGATTGATTCAGAATTATACCGCTAAAAAGGTTCATAATGCCGTTAAATATTGAAATTTTAGAAGAGAAGAAAAATCCGTTGATTGATAGGATTGAATTAAAATTTAAAATCGATCATTTTGCTGAAGGAACTCCGAATAGGTTAGAAATAAAAAAGAAAATTGCTAAAATGAAAAAAGCAAATGAAAAGTTAACCATAATCAGCAATATTAAGACGCATTTTGGTTCCGCTCATGATATTGGTACTGCTCATATATATGAAAACGCAAATGAATTACTATATTTTGAACCCTTTCATATTCAAGCAAGGAATCTAGAAAAAGAAAAAAGAACTGAAATTTATAAATTAAAAAAGAGGAAAGAACCTTATAAACATCTATTTGAATATTAATAAGTATTAATTTTTGAAAATGAAGGAAATATGACGAATGTATCAAATTTATATAAAATTGAAGGAAATAAGTTAGTTAGGACCCATAGAACTTGTCCTAAATGTGGACCTGCCTATTTTCTCGCAGACCACTATGATAGATCGTCTTGTGGGAAATGTGGTTACACAATATTTAAAAGAAAGGGAACTAAAGGTGCAAAAAGAGTAGCTACGAAAAGAACTCCTAGAAGACGTATGAAATCAATGTAATCTCTTTGAGTTTAGTCTATTTTTTTACTTAAA
The DNA here is from genome assembly GCA_048887145.1 of Candidatus Hodarchaeota archaeon. Lineage (GTDB taxonomy): Archaea > Asgardarchaeota > Lokiarchaeia > Sigyniarchaeales > SOKP01 > SOKP01. The sequence goes on along the minus strand of JBHLKA010000066.1, from coordinate 11,343 downwards.
TTCTCGCTAATAAATACAATTGGCGAATATAGTGAAATATAATAAAGTAGCCCTTGGAATAGAATCAACTGCGCATACATGGGGAGTTGGGCTTGTTGATTTTACAGGAAAGGTCTTAAGTTTAACAAATGATATTTATGTGCCTGAAAAAGGAGGCCTTCATCCTGCTTTAGTTAGGGAGCAACACTTAAATAATTTCATGAGCGTTATTAATGAGGCTCTTACTCAAGCTAAATGTTCAATTAAAGATATCAACTTGGTAGCTTTCAGTCAAAGTCCTGGTTTAGGACCTGTATTGAAAATAGGAGCACTTGTAGCACGTATGTTGAGTCAACTTTTAAAAATTCCTATAATTGGGGTAAACCATTGTATTGCCCATATAGAAATTGGAAGATTATTGTGCAATATTGATGATCCTCTCTCTCTTTATGTGTCTGGTGGTAATACCATTGTGAGTGCTTATGAATCTGGAAGATATCAAATTTTTGGAGAGACATTAGACATTCCTATAGGTAATTTACTTGATTCATTTGCCAGAGAAGCAGAAATACCTCATCCTGGGGGTCCCAAAATCGAAAATTTGGCAAAAAAATCAAATAAATACCTTACTTTACCTTATGTGGTTAAAGGAATGGATTTATCATTTTCAGGACTTTTTACAGCGACTAAAAGATTATTAGAATCTGAAAAATATGGAAAAGAATACAATTTATGCGACATTGCGTTCTCCCTTCAAGAGACTGCATTTGCTATGCTTACTGAAGTCACAGAAAGAGCCCTTGCCCATACAGAAAAGACAGAAGTTTTACTAACTGGAGGTGTAGCAGCAAATAAAAGATTACAAGAAATGATTAATTCTATTAGTGATGACCATGATGCAAAATTCGAAGTAGTCCCTCTAAAATATGCAGGAGATAATGGAGCAATGATAGCTTGGACAGGTATATTAAGATATAAGAGTAAAGGAGGATCTAACCTTAAAGGAACAATTATAAATCCAAAAGAAAGGATGGATAATATTTCTATCCCTTGGAGAAGCTAGGTGATAAATTAGGAATGGCGATAAATATTACAAAAGAAAAATTGATTCATAAAGGTGCAGAAGCAAGTTTATTTTATGGTCACTGGTTTGGTAAAGAAGTTATATTCAAACATAGAATTATAAAGAATTATAGAATTGAACAGCTTGATAAAAAAATTCGAATAACAAGAACATTAAATGAAGCTCGAGCCCTCATAAAAGTAAAAGAATATAGAATTAACACACCACAAGTATATGAGATTGATACAGAAACCTCCACAATAATTATGAAATATATCTCTGGTTCTAAGCTAAAAAATTTAATAAAAACTCTAAATATTTCTAAAAAAAGAGAGATATTCACTCAATTGGGTCGAATTATCGCAATTTTACATATTAATGGACACGTTCATGGCGATATTACCACAAGTAATATAATTATAACATCAGGCGAAGATGTTTTCCTTATTGACTTTGGACTTCACGATTATTCGGATTCTATCGAAGATAAAAGTGTTGATCTCCATCTTTTAAAAAGAGTCTTAATTTCTTCGCATGGAGATGATTATACCTTATGTTTCAATGCGTTCCTTGAGGGATATGAATCAGAGTACAGAGATAGAGGGAGTAATGCTTATAATGATATTATTAAAAATATCTCTATTATAGAAACTAGAGGACGATATGTAAAAAAAGAAAATCGATTATGATAGTAAAACATTTTCAATCTAAATATATAAATCCCCTAATAATCGTTCATATTCTAATTAAATTTATCAAAACAATTTACTAATGATATAGAATGCTTTAAATACTTTATATAGGGAGAGATAATTTTATAAACAAGTTTTACTTATAATTTATTATCAAAAAGTTGGAATATATTAAGGATAACAATAATTTTTGTTATCACTTTTCCTCATAAGATAGATCTCGGCTATTATTCCAAAAAAATAACAGGACGGGAGTAAGGAGAATTGCCAGATAAGAAGAAAAAGAAAAAACCATCAATGCAAAATATTACTATCAATATCCCTGAATGTTATGATAAAAATATTCAAAAATTAATAGAGATGAAGATTGTGCCAAGTCGCTCTGAAGCAATTAGAACTGCATTACGAGAGTTTTTACACAATGAATATAAGAATTTAAAACTTCTTGGCTATTTTGATGAGTAAATTTTGAAAAAAAAGGTATATTATCGTCGTTTTCTTATTTTTCTTGCTTCTCTTTCTACTTCTCTTAAAACTACAATATCATTTTCTCGTACAGGACCTTTAACATTCCTCGTTAAAATACGATTCTTGTCAGGGCCTTCTAAAATTCTTACTTTAATTTGACTAATTTCACCGGTTAATCCAGTTCTACCAACAATTTGGATAACCTCTGCGGGAATAGATGAATCCTCAACCTGAGTTCCTTTTGATTTATCTAACTTGACCAATTTTTTCCCACCAACTTACTTCTTTAAACCATCTAGTTTTTTGATTAAAGCATCTAAAACATTGTCATTTCCTGTTCCTAGATTTTCTATAGCGACGGCTGATGCCCCTACATTAATTCTAACAGTATTTCCTAACTCTTTTTTCGTAGATAAATATGCATAAGGTATTAATTTCTCTTCACATAGTAATGGGACGTGAAAAAGTATCTCTGGAGGGCTTACATCTTCAGCCATTACTACAATCTTAGCATTATTTCTTTCAATGGATTTAGTCACTTCATTCATTCCTTTTCTTATTTTAGAATCTCGAGACTCTGCTATCGTACTTAATGCATTCTTTAATTCGTTCTTTAAGTCATCAGGAACTTTAAATTTTACATAACTCATTTTATTCTCCTTCAAATATATAATTCTTAATATATTATCATAAATCATCGATTTGTAATGAGATTAAAAATAATGGATATAAAAAAAATTTTTGCTTAATTTAGCTTTTTTCTCAATTTCCGAAAAATTTTTTTAATTTTCAATATTTAATCATTTAATCATAACTTAAAATATGAATATACTATGATTATTCCTATCCGTTGCTTTAGTTGTGGTAAATTAATCGCACATGTTTATAAACCGTATTTAGATCTTTTGGAGAAAGGTGAAAGTTCAGAAAATGCGTTTAAACAACTTGGAATTGAGAGATTCTGTTGCCGTAGAATGATTGTCGGACATGTTGATTTAATTGATGATTTACTCAAATTTTCACGACTTCAATAAGCTGATAATTTTCAATCATATTATTGGTTGAATTTTGAATATTCAAAATTTATTTTATTCAAAAAAAATTGTTATAAAAATCTATTTTACTGCTTTCCGTAATATGAGGTCCAGCGTGTTTTGCGTGGATTTTTCTTATACAATAACATCGCTTTTCGACATTTATTTGTACAAAAATTTAGAATAGTTCCGTCTTTTTTTACAAACATATGTCCTCTTCCGATAGGGATATCCCATCCACAGAATGAGCACTTTTTTACTTTAACCATCCACTTTTCATCTCAAAATTAGTTGAAATACTTACTCCTCTTTTTTAGCCTTAAATAGTTCAGCTTCACCATATTTGACCACGTTAAGATTAATTAGTGTCATATCAAAGGTTATTTCATTTCCTCGTACCGTTTTTCTTCTCTTCTGCCCTTTTCTTTTAGGTTTATACCCTGTTCCACGTTTAGAAACTAGAATCTTCTTTTTAACAGGTCCATGAACATCTCTTCTCATTGGAAATCCACTTGAATCGGAACCACCGGTGATTTTAAATTCATAATTTGGAAATCCTACTAAACCTCCCTTAATAGTGTCTCCAATTTTCATACCTTCAAATCTGAATTTTTTTTCATCAATCTCAATTAATTTAGTTAATCCTTTTCCGGGACCTGTGTTCCCACCAGAAATGTTAAGTTTATAGATTCTTTTCTCTGAACTCATGTTTATCAAACTTCTAAAGAGAGAACTACTATGAAAAATCTCCTAAAACTTAAAAATTTTATTGATTTCATAAGCTTTACAATTACTCTGGCAAAAAAACAAAAATAAAAAAATTTATTATGAAGATCATTACCTATAAAATTATAGAATAGTTGAGATTTAGTTAAATGCAAATTTTTGAAGTCCTTGAGGTACGAGAATTTCCTTATTTTTTAACGGTGGAAGTTACTGAAGGAGAAACGGTAAGAGATACATTAAATGATTACAATAGCCATAAAGTTTATTTACTCGTAGATCATGATACTAAAAAAATTCTAACTTATAATGGTCCAAACAGTGCTTTAAAGTTACAAATATTTGGTGGAATACTTGCAAATATGCTTCGTAAACAACTTAAATTGTTTTATCGAATATATCCCTTAAATCTATACTCTAAAGAAGACCATGAATTTCAAGAAATTTTAGATAAACCATTGGGAGAAGGAAGGGCTAGATCAATTGAAAAAAGTGATTTTCCTGATCCCGCAAAAACTTCAACCACAGGAGATCTCGTTATTCATAATCCTCGGTTGAAAAAAGTAGTTGAAACCATAAAAGAGTATCCCTTGCCTGAGAATTATAAACGAATTTTTGTGATTATTGGTGGAATTTTATATTCAGAAGAAGATATAACGGAATTATTCCTAAAAGAAGAAAAAGTAAAAAAAGAATTTGTAAAAATGGGGCGGTTAAATAATGGATTTACATTTTTTAATGATCGTAACTATTCTATTCGTGTTATTGTTAAAGATCGCGCAATACAAGGTATTGAGCTCTTTAATCCAGATTATGAAAAATATGACAGTATAGAATTGAAAGTTCCAGTAATTCCTGAAGAAAAATTTAATAGACCTGGGAAAATCGAATCTTTAATACAATCTTTCAATATTCCAGAGGAAATTCCAGAGGAAAAATTAGACCAAGGTAGTAGCTTAGATCAAAGTAAAAATAATTAACCAGTTTGATATGATTTTATTAATTAATCCTAAAACTACTAAACCTACAGAATTTCAGAGTGAATATTTTAGGGAACCAAGTTTAGGTATACTATATTTAGCGGCAGTATTAGATCAAAATAATTTAGATGTAGATATTTTAGATTTAGAACAATATCTTGACTTAAAAGAAACTATATTAGAAGAATTAATAATAGAAAAAATTCAAAAATATGAGATAATAGGGATAACTTCACTAACTAATACTTTTAATTTAGCACTTAAAATTGCTAATATTGTTAAGCAATACGATGACCAAAAGTATGTTATCTTAGGAGGACCTCATGTTTCATTCCTTTATGAGGAAATTTTGCAATCGCAAAATAGCATTGATTTTATCTGTATAAGCGAATCTGAAAATTCATTTTTATATTTAGTAGAGATTTTAAAAAAAATTATAAATACTGATAAAAAAATCCGAAATTTTGAATCTTATTTACAAAAAATTAAAGGATTAGCTTTTATCAATTCTAGAGGTAAACTAATTTTTACAGGCTATCCTGAGCTTATTGATATTGAAACTACTCCTTTACCTGCGCGTTACAAATTAGAACATATTCAACATTATTATAGAGTCGCTAATGTTATTATAAACCGAGGATGCCCATTCCAGTGTTCATTTTGCTCCAGGCAAAATTTATTTAGAAAAGTAAGGATTAGAAGTATAAGTTCAATTCTCTCTGAAATCAGGGATATAATTTCATTCCAAAATTATTATTACATTAATTTCTATGATAATATCAATATTGATAAGGACTTTTTCAAGAAATTTTGTAATATGTTCATTGAAAATAATATTAAAATTCCTTGGGGTTGTGAATTAAGAGTAGATAATATAACTAAAGAAGATGCTCGGCTACTAAAAACTGCTGGATGCGAATTAATTGCTACGGGAATAGAGTCAGCCAGCATTGAAGTTTTAAAGAAAAACTTTAAGTATCAAAATCCAAATGAAGTAATGGAAGGTATTATTAATTTAAAAAAGTATCTGATTCCAATTCAAGCTTATTTTGTACTTGGTTTACCGGGGGAAACTGAGGAAACTTTTTATAAAACAATTGATTTCATTAAAAGCTTACCTTTCGATAAGAATGATACTATTAACTATTTTGTGGCAACTCCATATCCCGGTTCTCGATTATGGGAAGAAGGAAAAATATTTAACATAAATATCATTGAAAATGACTTTTCTAAATATGACTGTCAACATATTATTTTTGAAACTGAAGATCTAGATCTTAATGCGCTTCAAAAATTATTAAAAACTGCTAAAGCAATTGAGAAGTATAACTTATTTTGATCTGTAAGGCATACAATAAGGAAAAGTTCGATGAAACACTGAAAAAGCCGTTCTTTCATTACCTTCATTGATTAACTTCCTAACATTTTTTAGATTTTCCTTTTGTTGGATTATTACAGTAGGTTTAATACCCTTAGCTTCTTGATCTTTAACTAAGCTGCTTAAAAAAGCTATAAGATTATCTCCGTTCTTCTCTTTAAAATTTCTAAAGTCTTTCTGACAAAGTTCTAAGAAATTACCTTCTCGAGGTGGTCTGGGATATCTTCCTTCTGATTCAGTATATGCTTTTAATCTAACATAAGTAATTGTTATTCATCCCTCATATATTATTTAAATTTTTTTTCTTCATATACAAAATAATTCTCCTATTTAAAATTTGGTAAACTATTATTTTTCCTATTTTCAAATAAATAATGAAGTTAATTAGTTCTGCTAACTAATCAATAATTTTATTAATAAAAGATTGACTCTAGAATATTGTAGATATTATCTAAAAAATACATCATTATTAATAGAAATAATCTACAAGTTAATCAAACATTAATTATTAACAGAAATAATCTACAAATTAATCAAACATTAAAAATGTGAAAGAAATGCCTAAAGCTATTGATTATTATGTCGGAGAGGCTTTAGTGGGAGATTCAAAAGACCCAAATTTAGCACATATAGATTTAATAATCGGTTCTAAAAACGGACCTGTAGGAGTTTCGTTCGCAAATGCACTTAGTACCCCTTCTAAGGGTCATGGGGGTTTACTCGCAGGGATCAGGCCAAATTTACTTGCAAAACCAGTTAGCTTAATTGTCCCCAAAGTAACTCTTGCTAAAATGGAGGATGCAAGTAAGATTTTTGGACCCGCTCAAGCTGCTGTTGCTAAAGGAATAGCTGATGCTGTTGAAGAAGGTTTAATACCTATGAATAAATTAGAAGAATGGCTCATAATAGCAAGTGTTTACATACACCCAAATGCTAATGATTATCGAAAAATCTATCAATACAACTATGGGGCTACAAAATTAGCAATTCAAAGAGCCCTAAGAGGGTATCCTCCAATAGAGAAAATATTTTACGATAAAGATCGAGCTAAGCACCCTGTTGCAGGAATAAGAGTTCCAAGGCTTTGGCGTCCGCCATATATTCAGGTAGCTTTAGATCATCCAGCCTTAGAAAGACAAATGAAGGTTGTTCAAGAATTACCTAAAAGCGATCGAATACTTCTTGAAATTGGAACACCATTTCTTAAGAAATATGGTGTTGAGTCTATAAAAAAAATTAGAGAACTTGCCAAGGATAAATTCATCGTAGCTGATTTAAAAACTTTAGACGTAGGAAAATTGGAAGTCGATTTTGCATTCGACGCAACTGCAGACGCTGTAGTCGCGAGTGGATTAGCATCATCTTCCTCACTCGATAAGTTTCTATTAGAGGCTCAACGTCTTGGAATTTATGGATTTGTTGATACTATGGAAGTTGATGATCCTATTAAGAAATTAAGCAGTTTAAAACAGACACCGGATGTTGTCATCTTACATAGAGCCATAGATGTTGAACAAGCAACAGAAGCTCAATCTCCAGATGCAGCACAAAAAGCTAGATGGGCTTTAGTACCACAAATTAAGGAATTATATAAAGATAAGAAGTTAGCTTCAGGTAGAGATCGCGTATTAGTTGCTGTTGCAGGAGGGATTGAGCCAAACACCGCTAAGTACGCCCTTGGACAAGGTGCAGATATTCTAATAGTAGGAAGATACATAGCTTCAAGTAAAGATATAAAGAATGCGGTGAGGAACTTTATTAATATATTACCAGGTTATTCTGATATTGATTTAAAAAGAATTCACACTGAAGACGATGATAATGCAGTGAAAAAACCTACATGGGATTAAAAACTTTGTAGAATTTATTTAAAATATAGTCAGGTTTTTTAAACCTGGTTTTCGCTTAAATCTTTTATCTTTTTCATAATAAAAATAAATAAAAAGAAAGTCTTATTTATAAACTCGCTCGAAACTTGCTCTTAGATATAATCTGTAATTTTTTTTTGATAATATTATATTAACTTAACTTTTTATTCATTTTATTGTTGATTGTTCCATTCTGTGTGATTCACTGTTTCAGTAAAATCTTAATTAAGAGTATAAGGAAATAAGTCAAATTCTGTATCTTTTTCTTTTTGACCTTATAATTAATATAACCGATATTATTACTATAATTACAATAATTGCGATAATGCTCCATATTAGAACCAGAGTAGAATGATAAATAATATTTATTTCAAATTCAAGGTATCCTTCTCTTGTATCATCAATATTTCTAAATCGAAACCTAAGAGTGCCAGTTTGAAGGACATTTAACACTCCACTATTGGAAGTTTCATCCCAACTTAAATAAACAGGATGTTCAAGACATTGAAAAGAAACTTTAAAGGGGTCATCATATGTCCTAAATCTCCAACGTATTAGATCACCTTCACTTAGTTCAAATTGATAGATGTCTGTTTCTTGCATTCTTACTAGATATACCGTATCACTAATACAATTAGCATTGGGAATAAATAAAATGAATCCTAAAAGGATTATCATGATCAGTTGTATTTTTATCCTTTTGTCTATATAATTCACCTATTTTTAATTTTTTAATTACTATTTACTAATTTTACTATTTAGTAAAAAGAATGTTAATTATAAAAAATGATTTCCACTTTTAATAATTAAGATATACAAAAAAATAAAAAATAGAGGAAAAAAACGAGATTTATTTAATCGGGCGGGAATTCGCTTGAAAAATCGGACCAATGAATTGGGAGTACAGTACACTGTACTGCATTTGATTAGAGACAATAGTTATCATTTCACTTTCTTTATCAGTTGCTGGACCTAATATTACCTCTTCAGCATCTCGAGTGACGGCAAAAAATTCTCCAGCACCACTTAATTGTCTGAATTGTATATTTCCAAGAGCCATCATCTTTCTAATAATATCTCCATACTGATTCATATCAAAATGACTAGTAAGTAAAAATCTTGCTGCTTTTTTCTGGTATGCATATTCACTTATTACCTGTAAAACTTCTGGGATGACATAAGGCATAACAATAATAATTGAAGATTTTGTCCTAAAAACAGCGTCCTTAATTGCGGCAACCATAGCATCTTTTCCAAATACTGGCCAAGTAGTTACTTCTGCTAATTCAGGAATTGAAGCAGAGCTATTGAAAATATCTCTCAATTTTCCTTCATTACTTTCAGCTAATTCTGTCGCATCATCAATAGAATTCATAAACTGTAAGGTAAAATCTGCTATGGCATCTTTAATATTTTGCGTTGTATCTTGAGTTGTATTAGATAAACTGCTTTGAAGAGTTTTAGCATTTTGCTCATATTTAGATTTATGATCCGTGAGCATTTCACTTAACGTTCTATCAAGATCTGCTGATTCATCACCCCATAAACTAATTTCAGAAGTTATTTTTTCAGACGTATCTCTTTTACCGCCAATAAATTTATTATCAACATCTCTGATCCAATTTTCTTTAATTTGCTTAACGTCTGTATCAAATCCGGTATAATGCTTCAATGTATCTTCTTTATGTCTATTGATGCTCTCATCATATTGCCTCTCATGTTGTTTTAGCGTACTTTCTAAAGAATCTTTCAATTTTATACTTGTATCTGAGCAATCCTTTACTCCGCTTGTTAGGGTATTATCAATTTCACCCGCCATATCCGCAGCTAAGGTTTCTAATTGAACATTAATAGTTTCTTGCGCTTTCTGATCAAGATCAGTTGTTTCTGTAACTACATTATCATTCTCTTTAGTCATTATGTTTGTTATATCAATTTTTAGAGTATCTGTAGTATCTCTTGTATCTTTGATGTAATCTTCACTTACTTTTGTAAAATCATCTTTCATTGGTTCTGTATAAGTCAATATGTTTTGGATTGTTGTTTCATGACGTGCTTTATATTTTTTCTTTTTTCCCATCCAGAAGAAACCTTTTTTAGCCATGTCTGCTGAAAAGTCCGTGAATCGATTCGCATGCTCTAAGAGATTATCAATCAGAGTTAATGTCATACTCTTAAACTCATTGGTTTGATCAGTTAAAAATCGTTGTCTTTCATCCACTGTTGCCTTTAGGTTTGTAGATAATGTATCTGTCGTGTTCTTTAAATGATTAAGATGTTCTTTTAAAAGGCGAGAAATTCTATCTTTTAGATCAGTGATAATTTTATCCATTCTCTCCAGATATTTTTCAAGGATTTGTTCCATTCTTGGTTTTAAATCACTGGCAATGGTTTTATGTCTCTCTACATGATCATCCAAATCCTTTTTTAATTCCTTTTCGAGATCATCAACTCGTTTTGAAAAATCACTTAATAAATCCGAAATAAGATTTGTTAAGTTCTCTTTTGTTCTATTAACCGCAGTCTCATTCTCTTTTATTTTATTGTCGCTAATATTTTTTACATCTAAATTTAATGTATCTACAATCTTATGAAGATTTTCTTCCAAGGTTTTAGATGTATCTGTAAATCGATTTCTTGCACTATTAATCCGTTCTCTTTTATTATTGTTTTTTGTATCAGAATCCTCAAAAAAAGCCTTAATTTGGGTATCAACGGCAGTAGCGACCTCATCTATACTTTTATCTTGAATTGCTTCAAGTTTTTCAAATCGCTTCGCCTGGTCGGCTAGGATATTATCTTTAATTTTAGCGATTTCGCCTCTGAAAACCTCAGATTCACCAATATATAATTCAAAGAAAGGTTCAAGAGGGATAAATCGGTCTATAATCCCAGTAACTTTCTTAAGAAACCCTTTTTCGACTAGCCATTCCGTAATTTGTAAAACAGATTCATAAGTAAATGCTTCATGTTCTTCCACCAATGTTAAATATACTTCTGAGGCAGTAGCTCTTGGTACTCTTAAATAAACTAAATATACAAGGATTTGCTCTTCGGTAAATCCGTAGCGAGTAAAAATTCCTTTTGTAATTTCTTTTAGAGACATAAGCTTTTCTCCAATTTTCAAATTCAGTATTTAATAAAATTTAAATTAATAT
>JBHLKA010000065.1:0-14110 GCA_048887145.1 Candidatus Hodarchaeota archaeon | reverse complement strand
AGCATAAGGATTGATACAAATTTAACAAATTATTATAATAGCACTGATTTCTTATCCATTAGTGTTTTAGGAGAAACATGGGTAAGTGTAACTAAAATGCCTGACTTAGCGACCTATGACTCTGGAGATCAACTCAATATAAGTGTATATTATGAAGATATTGTAAGAAGCATAGGGATCTCAGGAGCCAGTATCGCGATCCAAGTAGATGGCTCTGAGTACACCACAACTATTTTTGATTACGGTAATGGATATTATAATATTACAATCGATTTTACAGACTCGCAATTTTCTGGTTATGGTGTTTTTAGTATTAGAATTGATACAAACCTCATTAATTATTACAACGATACAACCATTTTTAATCTGGATGTGTTAGGTGAAAGTGAAATTATAATATCTAAATATCCCGATAAGAGTTCTTATAATTCGGGAGAGAGTTATAACATTTCAATTTATTACAATGATATCTTAAGAAATCAAGGGATTCCTGACGCAAGCTTAACAGTTCAAGTAGATGGTACAGATTATACCACGAATATATTTGATTATGGTAATGGTTATTACAACATTACTGTGAACTGTGGTGATCTAATTTTCGAGGGTTATGGATGGTTTTCACTCAGAGTGGATATAAATCTTCCTAATTATTATAATCATACAAATTTTATGGATATTAAAATTTTAGGTTTAACCGATTACACTTTACTAAACCTAACTCAATATGGTCAATTGGTTAATCTGAATGGCACTACCTTTGAAGCATTTCGAGGAGAAGATCTAACTATTTACATGAATTTTATAAATCTTTTTCCATATTCACTAATTTCAGGAGCAATTGGAAATCTAACCTTTAATGGTATCAATTATTTAAATTACAGTGATGGCTTTGGATTATATTCATGGGAAATTGACACAAATAATCTTATTCCTGGATCTTATTCATGTATGATACAATTAAATAAGAGTTATTATTACAACCAAACAATTTTGATAAATTTTGATATTAACACTATTAACACTGAAATCACTATAGATTCAGTATTTGACGATAGCGGATTATTAGATCCATATTTTGATAATGGTTATCCAATTTATACATCTAAAGGAGATTCCAATGTAACATTTATTATAACATATTGGGATCTTAACCATTCTTATGTTATTAGTGGAGCATTTGGGAATGCTACCGTTAAAAGTAAGGAATTTCTGACGAATTATACCGACATTAATGGAAAGGCATGGTTTACTCTTAATTCTATTAATTATGAACAAGCTAATTTCCTTATAAATGTAACTTTCTGGAAAATAAACTATTATCAATATACTTTATGGTTCAATTTATCAATTGTAAAATATGAGACTAATTCTTCCTTGATAGCAGTGAAGCAAACTGGAGGTTTAATTAATTCTGTTAATAATGGAACCCATTATATTATTTATCGCAATTATAACTCTACATTTCTAGTGGAATATTGGAATGAAGATGATAATATTCCAATTGAAAATGCTGATGTATCTTTTATACTAAGAATGGGTCTAAGTACCATTTATACTGATTCATCGTTCACGAACGTTTCTGGTCAATATGAATTTTATATCCCAACATATGACTTTTTAACGGCTAATTATGAATTTACCATTACCTTTTCGAAAGAGGATTATAAGACATCTATAATTTATGGAAATATAAGTATTGTATTCATTCCGACAAATGGATCCCTTTATAAAGTTACTCAAATTAATCATATTTCTGGACTTCCTGAAAACTTAACCTATTATTCATCGAATAACACCTTCGTAGGTTTATTGAGTTATAACACAACCATCTATTTTACGTTTTGGGATAAACTAAATGAAGAATGGATAAATTTTGGTTCTAATTGCTTACTATTATTTGATAATATTTATTATTATAACAGTAGTACTGTAAGTAATGGAATTTATTCCTGGAAAATACCGACATATAATAAGAAAGGGACTTTTATAATTAGGATTGAGATGACTAAATTTAATTGGGCGAACGTATCTTATCAATTTAATTTAACAATAATTCCTATATCAACAACCTCGCAAATTGATTCACCATCTCAAGGTCAAACATATGACTCAAATGAAATTTTATTTGTTGTATTATCATTTAATGATACTCTGAAAGGAACGCCCATTACAGATGCAGATATTCAATGGAAAGTGGGGTTAGGAGGAACCTATTCTAGCGTAAATGTGACATATGTTAGTGGAAATTATCAGATAGAACTCTGGTTAAGACATTCTGAATTCGATGGTTATGGTCCCTTTACTATTTTTATGATGCTAAATAAAACATATTATTATAATCAGACTCTACAACTTGATTTTAATATTTTAGGAGTGACCATGTCTCAATTAGTATCCCCTGCTCAAGATCAAATGTATGATTCGGATGAGACTTTAGTTATTGTATTATCATTTGATGATACTCTAAAAGGAACGCCCATCACAGATGCAGATATCCAATGGAAAGTGGGGCTAGGAGGAATCTATTCTAGCGTAAATGTAACATATGTTAGTGGGGATTATCAGATAGAACTCTGGCTAAGGTATTCTGAATTCGATGGTTATGGTCCCTTTATTATTTACATCATGTTAAATAAAACATATTATTATAACCAAACTGAATCATTAAACATAAATATTTTAGGGCTAACCACATCCCAAATTGATTCACCTGCTCAAGACCAAACCTATGACTCAGATGAGATTTTGACAATAGTCTTATCTTTTGATGATTCCGTAAAGAATGTACCTATTGATATTGCTGATATCCAATGGAAAGTGGGGCTAGGAGGAACCTATTCTAGCGTGAATGTAACATATGTTAGTGGAAATTATCAGATAGAACTCTGGTTAAGACATTCTGAATTCGATGGCTATGGTTTCTATACTATTTATATGATGCTAAATAAAACATATTATTATAATCAAACTGAGTTGCTCAATTTCACAATCTTAGGGTTAACATCATCCCAGGTGGAATCACCTGCTCAAGATCAAACGTATGATTCGAATGAGATAGTGATTATAGTCTTATCTTTTGATGATATAGTCAAAAATATTCCTATCGATACCGCTAGCATTCAATGGAAGGTTGGAATTTTAGGAACTTTATCAAATGAGAATGTTTCATATAATGCAATTAGTGAAAATTTTGAGATAGAACTCTGGTTAAGACATTCTGAATTTGATGGCTATGGTCCATTTATAATTTATATTGAATTAAGTAAAACAAATTATCATAACCGTACTGAGTCGTTAAACTTAAGCATACTAGGGCTGACTGCAAAGTATATAGATCACCCCTCTCCAGATCAAACTTTCTATTCAAACGAAACATTAATAATTGAATTATCCTTTGATGATTATATCAAAGGAATTCCCGTTAATGATGCTACTATAGAATGGAAAGTAGGAATGACGGGAATTTATTCGAATATTGGAGTTTCTTACCCTGGAACTGGTAATTATGAAATATCTATTTTGTTGAGTTCACCTGAATTCGATGGTCATGGACCTTTTACTATTTACATTTCTTTAAATAAAACTCATTATTATAATCAAACCGAGTCGTTAAATTTCATTTTAATCGGCCTTACATCTATAAATTTAATAAATATAACTCAATATAATCAACTAATCTCGTTAAATGGTTCTATTTATGAGGCTCAAGCAGGAGAAAATATGACAGTGTATGCAAATTTCATAAATGATTATCCTAATAAGATAATAACAGGAGCTATTGGAATCCTAAGTTTTAATGGAGAAGATTACGTGAGTTTGGGAAACATTGATGGTATATACGATTGGGAAATTAACACAAATTCATTACCATTTGGTTTATATAATTTTAACATTACTTTCAATAAGATTTATTACGAAAATAGTACAAAAATATATCAGTTTAGAGTAAATAATTTAATTGCAATAATTAAAACCGTACAAAAACCAGATAGTGTTAGTCAGGGAGATTCATTTGATATAAGCTTGAAATTATATTATGAGTTATATGAAGAATATCCAATTAATAATGCAAATATCTCTTTAATGGTTGATTTTGGAATCTCAATTTCATTTATGGATGCTTTCACAAATTCGAGTGGTATATGCAGCTTTAAAATAGATGTCCCCAAAGATGCAATTAGAATTATTATTTTAGCTTCTTATTCAGGTAATGGCACATACACTTCTGCTTCATTAGAAATTACTGATATTGAATTAATACTTGTAGAAGATGGAATATTTCCATTAGAAAATTTATTGTTAATTATTATTGGTGTGTCAATAGGTGTTGTATTAACTGGTGTATTAATACTAAGGAAGAGAAAAAAAAAGAAAAAGTTACTCGCGAAAGATGAGGAACCAGTGAAGCCAAAATCAGTGGAAGAAACAAAAAAGAAAATAATTGAAGCATCTAGGCCACCATCAACAGAAGATACGAAAGAAACTACTAATGAAAAACCTAAACCAGCATCACTGGAAATCAATAAAGAGAAAATAACAGAGGAATCTGAGCCGATATCCATACAAGATACGAAAGTAAATGCAAATGAAACAGTTAAGCCGGTTGTAACGGAGAAAAAGAAAGCAAAAAAAGCTAAAAAATCAAAAAATAAAAATTCTTGATGGATATTAAATATGATTTATTTAAGAAGATATATTTCTGTTTTTTTTTAATTTAACTTATATTTAACCAATCATAAGTTAGTCAGTTATTCCATTTTCAGTAATGCTAAAAATAGCTTCTCCTTCTGGTAAATGAGGGGCATCTACTATTTTGGCAATTCTCTGTTCTCCTTTTCCTTTCCTTAAATAAATTCTAATAGTCGATCCATGAGCTACTACATTACCACCGGCTGCTTGTAAAGGGTTTCCATAAAAAACGTCCGGTTTTGATTGGACTTGATTTGTAACAACTATTCCCAATTCTGGATAAATATCTGCTAATCTCAATAGATCATGTAAATGTGAATTAATTAATTGTTGACGGTTTGCTAGGGTGCCTCTTCCTATATACTCACTTCTAAAATGACCAATTAAAGAATCAACTACTATTACTTTGATATTTTTTTCTTTAATCAAATTTGCAGCTTCCTTAATCAAAAGAATTTGATGATCTGAATTATAAGCTCGACCAAACACAATATTTTTCAATACTTTCTTGTGATCTAGGTCAAGAGCCTCTGACATTTGAATTATCCTTTCTGGTCTAAAAGTACCTTCTGTATCAATATATAAAGCATTACCTTCAAGGCCGCCTTTTTCTCTGGATAGCTGAACATTTACGCATAATTGATGCATAATTTGAGTTTTACCAGTTCTAAATTCTCCAAAAAATTCTGTTACACACCCTGTTTCTAGCCCGCCTCCTAATAAATCGTCAAGTTCTTGACTCCCTGTTGAAATTCGAGCAATATTTTTTCTATGTTCCCAAACATCTTCAGCAGACTTAAACCCAATATTCAATTTTTCCATTGATGCTTTAATTAATTTCGCTGTAGTTTTATCTCCTAATCCAGATTCTTCTTGGATAATACTAGGAGGTGTATATGCTATAGATTCAAGACTATTAAAACCAGCTTTAATTAGCTTTTTAAGTGTAGCATCTCCCACTCCCGGAAGCTTTTTTACAGCTTCAACACAAGTTTGAGCATTATCATTAAAAATTTCTTCTCCAAAATCAGAATCATCCTCTTCTTCTAAATCTTCATCTTCTATTTCTTCTACAAAATCTATATCTTCTTGTTCACTATAATCATCTTCATTCAATTCTAATTCGTCATCTTCATTATATTCTTCTCCATCGTTTTCACTTTTTGCAAATTCAAGATGTTCTTTATAAATCTTTCCCTTAGTATGGTTTCTTTTACATTCTGTACAATAATAAGCTTCACCAATTCCATTATTATTCTCATTTTTTATTTCGCTAGCTTTTGCCATAAAATCTCACTTATAATTTAAAATATAGTGTAATTTAAATATATGAAATTAATTATGGTATAAATACGAGGAAAGATATTTTAAACAAAATAGACTTCTAATTTTTCAATTTTCAAGTAACTAAAAATTAAAAAATGAATAATCTAATATAAAAAGAAAAAAATTAGAATACTCAAAGAAAAAATTTGATTAATAAATTAATGTGATTAAAAAATGGGTAAAGATTTTGAATTAGAGTATTATCCAAAAATTAATAATTCACAAATAGAAGAAATAATTAATATTATTGTTGAAAGAAAAGACAATTGGGATTCTCCTTTTTTCGTAGATACAAAAACTTTTATTAACTTAGATAAGATTAAGTCAATATTTAATTCTCTTAATGTTGACAATATTCAAAATATTATTATTTTAGGTACAGGAGGATCCATACAAACATTATTGGCATTAAAACATTTATCCAAGAAAAGAATATTTCCTATAACTAGCTCTCGAGCAGTAGAATTGAAGTTATGTTTGGAAAGTACAACACCAAAAAATTCAATTGTCATTCCAATATCCCGAGGAGGTGAAACTCTTGATGTTAATTCCACCATTGGGACATTTATAAAAAAAGGATATCAGTTCATAGGTTTATCATCTAAGGGGACTATGAACAAGATTTTAAAAGAGAGGGATTATTCTCTTCTTGAAGTTCCTGATTTAGCAGGAAGATTTGCAGCATCCATATCTAACGTTGCTATTGTCCCCGCATATCTAGCTGGTATTGATATAAATAGCTTTTTAAAAGGCTTAGAAATTGGTTACGGTTTATTCATGAAGAATGATGTAAACCCTAGCACAGAATTTTCTGCCTTTTTATTCAATTTATATAATAAAGGATATAAGATTATATTCTCTATGCCTTACTCTATAAATCTTGAAGGATCTGTAGGTCTTTTTGTACAAGAAATTTCTGAAAGTAGTGGGAAAGAGGAACGAGGGATTATGGGAACCTATCAGTCAGCACCTTTATGCCAACACTCAGTATTAGAATATCTTCTTGGCGGGTTAAAAGGTACTGTTATTCCACTTATTTGGACTGTGGAAAAAGAGTTATTAGATTTTACGTTAGAATCTAGTATTGATTATATACGTGGACAAACCGCACATTCAATAGTAAATTATCAAGCAGATGCGACTTTCCAGGCATTAATAGAGCAAGGTGTTCCATCAGCGAAGATATCATTAGAATCTTCAAATGCTTTAGAAATTGGACAATTGGTTGCTTTTATTCAAAGTACTGTGTATTATATCTGTCTTTTATTAGATGTTAACTGGGCAAGTAATCCAAAAGTCATTATTGGCAAAAAAATTTGTAATGAAGCTTTATTAAATAAAATTTCAAATCAAGAAAGGCGAGAGCATAGAGAAATTAAAGCAAAAGAGGTTTTTAAAGGCTTTTTTTAAATTTCTAATGGAATTTCAATTTTGATTTATAAAAGCATCATATAACACATTAATTGCTTTATCGCAATTAATTCTGTCAATAATCGCAGTAAAATTCATTTCTGATGAACCTTGGGCAATTGCTTTTATATTAATGTTATTATCTCCTAAAGTTGTAAATACTTTTCCAGCAATACCAGGAGTATATAATAGGCCAGCTCCTATTACTGCAACTAATGAAATGTCATTGTCAATTTTAATTCTAAACCATTTTTTACCAAATAAATCAGAATTTCTTAATAAAAAACTAACCTTTTTAGACTCTTCGTAGTCAATTCCAAAAGTAATATTATTTTCTGATGAACTTTGAGATATAAAGACAGTATTTACGTTATTATCACCTAAGAGAGAAAACAATTTTGAAGCTGTACCAGTTAAAGGAACCATAGTATCACTTTCAACAGTAACCATTGAAAGTTTATATATTGAAGTTATTGCCTTTACCACATTATCATTTTTTACAATCTCTTTAGTAATAGTAGTAAATTCCTCAGAAGCAGGTTCTTTAAAGCTTCTTATTTCGGAGGGAATGTTTCCTTTCTCATTCATATCCAAACATAGTGGGTGTAAGATTTTAGAGCCAAAAAAAGCAAGCTCTTTCGCTTCAATATACGAAATTTGTTTTAGAAGGGCAGTTTTTTCTGCTATTTTCGGATCAGCATTTAGAAATCCTTTAACATCTTTCCAATAGATAACTTTACAATCATATGTATTTCTTAAGGAATATGCAAGAACAGCAGCCGTGAGATCACTACCACCCCTACCTAAAGTAGTAATTTTTTTATCTAATGTCGAACCGTAATACCCTGGAGCGCAAATTATTTCCTTTGTAGAATTCTCTATTATAGGAATTAACATTTCTTTAACTAATTCTTCTGTTTCTTCCAATAAAGGTAAAGCTCGAGAAAAATTATCATCAGTAAGGATTAGTTCATCTGAAGATATATACACTGCGTTAATTTTATTTAATTTTAAATACTCTGATAAAATGAAAGTACTAAGTCTTTCACCATAAGAACTTATCAAATCTTGAATATCTAAACTGGGTCTAATTAATCTTACCACTTTACCAACTTCTTTTATCTCTTCAATATTTCTTTGAATAAATTTTGAACTCTCAACATATTCAGTTTTGCCTTGAGAAAATAGTTGGTTTAACAAATTTTCATGCAAATCATAAATTTCATTAATAATTAAATTACACTTTTCATCCTCTATACAAGATCTTTCATAGAACTCTATTAATTTATCGGTTATTCCATTTATAGCAGAGGTTACAATGATCAATTTATTTTTTTCTTTATATTGAGTTATTATTTTGAGAATTTGATCGAATGAATCTTTATTTTGTAGGCAGGAACCTCCGAATTTCATGACAATTAAGTTATCTCTTTTAATCACCAATTTATTAATTACACCCATTCTTGAAAGATTTAATTAAGAAATTAAAGTACATTATTAGCTTTTATGATTATTTACCTTTTTTTTTAATTTACTCAAATTAATTAAAACTGTTATAATTCCTCTATAATTAAGGAAGATTCTTTCAATAACGATTCTTTAACCTTATTCTCCATATTATATCCTTCCTTATAAAGTAATCTTTTAATACCAGCATTTATAAGCAATTTTAAGCAAGTCATACAAGGAAATGTTGTAGTATATAATATTGTATCTCCCTTTATAGACGTACCATGAATAGCTGCCTGAATTATACAATTTATTTCAGCATGGACGCCACGACATAATTCTGGTTTTTCTCCACTTTTTAAGTTCTTTCGAACGCAAGTGTCTGAGGTACAATGTTTAAACCCAGGAGGAGCTCCATTATATCCAGTAGAAACGATATATGAATCTTTTACTAATACAGCACCAACTTTTCTTTTTATACAAGTAGATCTTAAGGACACAACTTCAGCAATCTTCATAAAATAAAGGTCTTTTGAAATTCTATCTTTATTGATTTCATTCATGATCTTCAGATTCACTTTTGAAATTCGAGATTACTTCAATAATTTAATATTTTGTTATTAATTAATAAACAAAAAATATCTTAAACTAAGGGAATATTTATTGTCCAAAATCATTAAAGTGCCATGGGCTGCTTGGCGTAAACCTAATTTTCTTGATTTAAAGTACCCAGCATCTTGGGATGTTGTTGTTTGCAGAATGATGGGAGCTCAAAATGAAGAACTCTCTGATGAAGATATTAAATCTTCAATCTTAAATCCAATAGGGACTCCAAAATTGTCTCAAATTGCAAATGGAAGAAAAAATATAGTAATAGTAATTGATGACATGACAAGAACCACTCAAATTTCAAGGATTCTCCCCCACGTTCTTGTAGAATTAAAAAAAGCAGAGATTTACAAAGATCAAATTACAATTATTGCGGCTATAGGGGCTCATCGACCTATGAATAGACAAGATTTTATATTAAAACTTGGAAAGGATATTGTTAACACAATAAGAATTGAAAATCATCACCCATATGAGAATTTAACATTTCTAGGGAACTCTAGCAAGGGTACCCCTATTGATGTTAATTCAACATATCTTAAAGCAGATTTAAAGATTGCCATAGGAGGTGTAATACCGCATGCTCTAGCTGGCTTTGGTGGAGGAGCAAAAATTATACTGCCTGGAGTATGTGGCATACGTACATTAGAGGCAAGTCATTCTGCTGGAATGAGAGGAATTGGTGCTGGTATCGGAAGAATGACGGATATAAGAAGAGATATCGAGGAAGTTGCTAAAAAGGTAGGATTAGATTTTTCTATTAATGCAATCCTAAATGAAGAAGGAAACTTAGCTAAACTATTTTCTGGTCATTTTATAGAAGCTCATAGAAAGGCAATGGATTTTGCTAGTCAATTTTATTCAACAAAGGTTACTTTAAATAATCAGATATGTTTCTTTAATTCATTTCCAGAAGACTCAGAGCTTAGTCAAGCACAATATAAAGCATTTAATTTACTTATGACAGCACCAAATAATATGTTAGAAAGAAGCGGTGCGGTAGTAATAATGACATCTTCTTATGAGGGAAGAGGATATCATAGTCTTTTAGCTGAAACAGGCTCAAAATTATACAAAAATCTAATCGAGAGCATTCTTTGGAAAGCTTTTGTTAAAAGAAGAAAGTTTTATTTATTTTCTCCCAATGTTAATGAGTTTGATAAGAATCATTTCTTTCCTGAATCAGTTGAGCTATATAATAATTGGGATGGGTTAATAGATAATTTAGAAGGATCATTTGGCAATACACCTAAAGTAGCCGTATTTCCTACTAGTATACAACTGGTTGGTTAAATAATTAAAAGAAAAATGTTATAATAAAAATATTATAATTAAATAGGCTAAACCAACTAAAATGAAGGAAGCGTAAAAAACCAATAAATTATTGTCAAAGACAATTTTTCTTTTAATAAATCCAAGATTAAGTGTGAAAGTAAAAAACACATACGGAGTTAATATTCCATAGATTAGCAAAGGTTGGAAATACCTTATAAAGGGAATACTGAAGAAAAGAAAAATGGCCATAATTAGTATTGAGAAGAATGTAATTTCGATAATCCCCGCTTTTTTAAGTCTCAAGATAATATAAGATAGACTAATGATTCCGACAATGATTAATCTAATATATAATGGCAATAAATCTTCACCTTTTTGATTCCATAAGAAAATAAGATAAAGATAATTGTCTATAAAGAAAATAGGTGCAACAAGGAAAACAAAAACGATCGGTACTATGCAAATTAAAAACTTCTTCATCTTATTCCAATTTTTCTCTATTAAAAACTTAAGAAAGAAAAATCCTACAATTGGTAGAGTATAAATCTTTGTAACAGCAGAAAACGCTAGAAAGATATAGAACAGATATTTGCTCCACTCTTCTTTTCTTGGGTAAAAAAGTAAAGCTAAAAATAAAAAGATAAAAAAGAATGAATCAGTTATATGATAACCACAATTTTCTAAACTAAATACATTGTTTAAAAATAAGAATGGGTTTATTAAGAATAATCCATAAACATACTTCCAGTTAGATATATTAAAGCTTTTTAATACAAAATAAAATAAAAATACAACAAGTACTTCTAAAAGAAAAGCCCAAAATGCAAAAATTTCAACCATTTCAAATGAAATTATTCTAAAAAAGTCTAATAAATACATAGTTAGCGGAGGATACCACCAACTACCACTATAGTTGATAGCTACATCACCCCAACTTTTTAATGGATCTACTATATGAGTGTAATAATAATAAAAGAGCATTAAAATTCTTATTAGCATTCCAGCAATAATAAAAATTATTCCTTTTTGATCTAAAACTTTTTCTAAAAAAGTTTTACTTTCTCTATAATTTTCATTATTCATTTTTTTTCACTCACTTAGTAAAGTATTACTCTCTAAAGTTTTATTAATTTTAAGCTTTAGTAAATTAAGAGTTTATTTAATCAAAAAACCATTAATTTTTTTTGTAATATAATTAATTTCCTCATCTGTTAAAAATGGATGAATAGGTAAACTTAATAACTCATTCGCATATTGTTTTGTTCTATTATTATCAAAATACTCAAGATGTTTAAATGGCTTAGTTTTTTCAATAGGAATTGGATAATGAATAATAGTAGGGATATTATTTTCTTTTAAATAGGTTTGAAGTTTATCTCTTTGTTTTATCCTTATAGCATAAACGTGATAGACCTGTTTATTAATATAAGGTGCGGCTTTTGGTGTTATTACCTTGCTATTATCATTTAGTAAATCATCATATTTTTTTGCTACCTCAATTCTCATATCATTCCATTCATCTAAATGCTTTAGCTTTTCGTCTACTATAATAGCCTGAATAGTATCTAATCTATTATTCCAACCTTTAAAATCATAATGATACTTTACAGGAGATCCATGATTTCTTAAAGATTTAATCTTATCATATAGCTCCTTGTTATTCGTGGTTATAACTCCAGCATCTCCTGCGGCTCCTAAATTTTTACCAGGATATAAGGAAAACGCTGAAATATCTCCAAGTCCTCCTACTTTCTTATTTAAAACTACTGCTCCATGAGCTTGTGAAGAATCTTCTAAAATTAAGCAATCAAACTCCTCGGCAATTTCAAGAATTCGTTTCATATTTGATGGATGACCGTAAAGATGAACTGGAATAATTACACAAGATTCCCATTTGTCTCTATTTTTTTTTAGATATGATTCTAATAGTTCTGTGTCAATCTGGTAATATTCATCACAATCAATTAAAACTAAATCAAAAGTAATATCTCTAAGATATGTGATAGCTAACGCGGTAGCTATAAAAGTATTAGCTGGAATAATTACTCCACACGGAGAATTGATTTTAAATGCTGCTAATGATAATTTTAATGCATCTGTTCCATTTGAAACACCTAAAGCATATTTCGTACTACAATATTGAGCGAATTTTTCTTCAAATTCCTCGATAGCTTTTCCACCAATGAAATCCGACTTTTTGAAAAGCTCTTCTAATCTTGGAGTAACATCCTGCTTAATTATATCCCACTGTTTTGATAAGTTATTAAACATAATGTCCATAAAACTACGCCTCCAATATTTTAATTGACTCTATTGTTAATTTTTTTTGATTAATTAAATCCTTATTGCTAAATGAAAAAAAAGCTTCAATTGCAATTTTTAATGGTTCTTGATAAGAACTACAAGGATAACTCAAGTTTCCTGAATAAATTGGATAAATCCAGTTAGTTGAATCTTCATATTGTAAGAATCTTTTATAATCATCCCAAACGATAAAATAATTCTCAAATTCAAAAATACATTCCCTTACTTTTTTTCTATAATGCCAGCTTGAATTAATACATGCTGTAAAATCACTGTATTCAATTAATCCTAAAGAGCTATCATCTTGTTCGCCATCCTTGTTTCTTTTATAATCAGTCCATCTTATATTTACAGGTTCTTCCGAAAAAAGATACTGAATAATGGAAATATCATGAGATGCTAAATCCCAACGAGCATTTACATCAAATCGCTCCGGTCCTAAATTTAATCTATTCATAAAAATACTTCTAACCTTGCCTAATTTACCGCTCTCATAATCTGCTTTAATTGTTTTAATATGAGAACTATATGTGAAAATCCAGTCAGTAAATAATATTGTTTTGTTTTTTAATGCTATATCGTATAAAGCCTCAGCTTCGGTTGAGGAAGTTGTAAGGGGTTTTTCGCAGAATACATTAACTTTTTTCTCTAGAAAGTATTTACTAATTTCAAAATGCGTACTTGTTGGTGTAGTTATAAAAACATAATCGCAAGTCAAATCCTTATAATTGCTACATATCTCATAATTTTGGGTAACATTAGGTTTTTCATTTAAAAACGCAATATCACATAAGACAATATCTTTATAATTCATATTCTCTAAATTTTTTAGGATAATCTTACCCCAGTATCCTTGACCAACGATTCCAATTTTCATAATAATTTGTGATTTTAATAAAATCTATATATTAAGGTAAAGAAATTAACTCAACTTAATAATATTTTTAAATATATTAGGGATTTAGGGTTGACTTATCTGGAAATTTTATTATAATAATAATTGTTTATATAATTCACTGGCAGATTTTATCCCGATATTATTTTTCAA
>JBHLKA010000064.1:0-14128 GCA_048887145.1 Candidatus Hodarchaeota archaeon | reverse complement strand
GGATAAGTTTTTTAAGCCTTTTATCTCAGATATTTCATTTCCTCTTAGATCCAATTTTAATAAGTTCTTAAGAGTTTTAAGTCCTTTAATTTCACCAATTTGATTATTACTTAGTTTTAATATTTGTAGATCCGTTAGAGCTTCTAGACCGCTGATCTCGGTGATATCCATTATCTCTTTCCCTGAAAGATCAAGAGTTAAAATATCTTCTTTTTGTACTGTTCTATATTCTTTATCTTCAATAATTTCAAATTTTCCAGACTCTACATCTGTGAATTTAAATCCACATTCGAAACAAAATTGGTGAAAGATTGAATTAACCTGATTACAAGAAGGACAAACTTTTTCTTGATTACTATTATTCATTTTCACATTGATTCTTTAATTTTAAAGTTCGTTATAAAAATATGAATAATGAATATATAGGATATAAAAATAATTAAATTTTTGATTTCAATATCTAAAAATCAATAGGTTTTCCTATATAAGCATATTCAAATATTTTTTTGAAATCATTTTCATCTAATGCTCTCGGATTAAATGGAGTTAATATATCTTTTTTTGCTAATAAAGCTACTTTTTCTAAATTTTTACTCCATTCATCCTTATCATTAATTATTTCTTTTATTGAACTGGGGATTTCAATCTTATGCATGAAATCTCGTAAAAATTTAGCTAATGAAGCAGCTGGATCTTCAAACTTAAGAATATTTATAGTTTTTAAAATCTCAATATAACTCCCAGTGTTTTTCTCCCTGTTAAACTCAATTGTGTACGGTAACATTATGCCTACAGTAATACCATGCGGAATATGATAAATTGCTCCTAAAGCATGACCACAAGCATGAGCAAGACCACAACTAGAATTAGCCATTCCTATACCTGCCAATGAGGCCGCATTGTGTAGTTTTTCTCTAATTTTAATATTATCACTATCATTTTCAAGAATTACTGGTAGAAATTGACCTAGCAATCTAATTGCATGAAGATTTGCAGCATCACTAAAATCTGACCTCAAATTACTGGTCATGCCCTCAATAGCATGAACTAAAGCATCCAAACCTGTTGATGCAGTAAGGCTTTTGGGCATTTTTAAGCTTAATTTGGGATCTAGAATTACTGCATGTGGAATTATTTCCTGTGATGCAATTGGAATTTTTTGTCCTGTTTCTGAATTAGTAATAATTGCTGCAGGTGTATGCTCTGCTCCAGTTCCAGATGTAGTAGGGATTAGAATTAATCGTGATTTTTTTCCTAGGTTATAAGTTGTTATCGGATTACATTCATATATTGAATTCTTTTCACTTTCATAAAGAAAGTATATCATTTTTGCGACATCCATAACAGATCCTCCTCCAAATCCAATAATTAAATCTGGTTTGAATTCAAAAACTAAATCTTTACCTTTTAAAATCATTTTATCTTCAGGATCTGGTTCGATTTCATCAAAAAATATGCTGGCTTTTTTCTTTAAGAACTTTATAATTTGTTCCCCAAAAAGATTTTTTACTACCTTATCAGTAATGATTAAAACTTTTGATTCGCTTACTTTTTTCAGTTCTCTAAGAGAATTTTCCCTATGAAAAATAATTGGAATTCTTATTTTATTTAAAGACACAACATCTCACCCAAGTAAAATTGATTCTTAAAAGTATATATAATATAAATTTATTTCTCTCTACAGATTAAAGAGTTTTTCTTTTTTGAAAAAAGGAATTTTATTGAAAAGTAAAGTGTTAATTTAATTCCCTTAAAAATTCATTATTTATTGAAATGTTAAGGGAATCATAAAAAATCGAGTAATACTTCTGGTAAAACTCTTTCTTTCGATTCATTATTAACTTTTTATCTTTATCTTCAGATGTACCAGAACTCCAAAATATCTTCCCATTTGAGGTGATATCGATTGAGTCATCCTTTTTAATGATTTTACCCTCTTTAATTACATACTCTATACTTTCTAAAGATTTCTTTATCTTTTCAAAATCCTTTAAGGTGTCTATTTCATTGGTATTAATATTTAGTATATTTAAATCTCCATCTGCATTTTTTCCTAAATTTCCTTTAATGCTTCCTATGCCTAAAGACCTAGCTGGACTTGAACGAGTTAAAATTATGAAATCATTGAAGGTAAGTTCTTTATCGTTATTAAATATTTTATTATTTCTTACAAAATCTTTGTTCATATTTTCTAAAAACTTATTTCTAGCATTTGAACTTAATAGCAAGGTTGCGATTTCAGGTATTTTTCTAATATGAGAATAATTTGGAAAATTAACTGATAATTGCATTTGCCATATATTTTTAATATTAAGGGCTAAATCTATAGCGTTTGCCCACAAAATACAATCTGTTTCATTTTGTTTATCAAATGTCCTTAATGTAGAAAAAGTATCTCCTTCTGACTCAACAGCATTACAAATTACTTTAAATGGATTTTCAGCAACATGTAAGAAATTAATTAATCTTCTATCGCTTGTAGTTAAAGGATTAATAGGATCAAATCCCAAAAATCCAAGATCAAGATCATATTCGTGATTCTCATTATAGAATTTGATTAAATCTGAATTATCACCATCGTTATTGCATGAAGATGCATGAGCAAGATGAAATATCTGTGAGCGTTTTATATTCAACTTATTTTTAGGATTTGGTTTTAAATTTAGAGATTTTATTTTTTGTAAGATCACCTTTAAATTTTCCTTGGCATTATCCTGTTCATAACCTTCTATATGGACATGAACTGAATGGGGCATACCTAAAGCCTCGTTATATCTTGCCATTTTTTCATAGACATCGATAGGAGAAAAGTTAAACAATCTACCTTTATTTGTTAAATCATTTCTTAGTTTTTGAAAGTTCCAATTTTCAGCTTCAAAAGGATTATACACTTTAAACCCAAATCCCTTTGTTTTTAATAATAGATCAGAAAGAAAAGTTGAAGCTTCATTCACCATTTCTCGCTGATATTCTAACTCTAAAGCCCAGATATTACTAATGTTCAATAACATAGCCTTATCTAACACCGGTAGCTGTTTAAAGTTGAATATTGTTTGTTTTGATAGGGAGGGATATACATTAGCCTCAAGAATAAAGGTATAACCATTTGATATGTATTCTTTTACAATATTCTCTAAACTTAGGTTATTCCAATATTTTTGAAAAGGTTTATATTTACGACCAAGTAATCTTACCCAATTGATTTGTTGAGAGGCTATATGAGAATGAATATCGAGAGCTGAAGGAATAACTGTCTTATTTTTAGCATTGATCTCTTTAATATCATTCTGATTTGAGAAGCTTTCTACAATTTTACCACTTTCTATTAGAATATCCTTAACTTCACCCTCAATTTTATTAATAGGATCGAATACAATTCCATTTTTAACAAGAATTTTACTCATTTATTCATGCCTCCTTTACTTTTTTAATGAGTGAATTAAGATCCTCAATTTTTTCTTCAGTGATTTCGACATCTACTTCCAAATTTTTGTAAATAAGCTCAGAATTTTTTACTCCCGTTATTTGATTTGACCAAATAGAAACGGGCATAAGAGCAGTTCCTTCGGGTACATCTTCATCAACTACTCCTTTAACAATTATTTCTCCAAAATTACTTGAAATTCTTAAATTTGTCTTGCTACCAGGTTTTAATTTATCAAAGTCTTTAGGATTGATAAAAACTATAGCTAATTTTTCTACTAAGGATTTTTTATCACCTATAGAAAACTCTTTTAATTGATCATTTTCCATACGCCTAACTGTATTGAGAATGAATTCCGTTTTAATTACCTCCATCACTCTTAAGTATTTGAATAATTTGATCTAGTAACTCTTCATCTGTAGGAATCTTACTTGGAGGATTAATAATTTTCTTTAATTCAACAGGGATATGATCTAATCTATAGGCTAACCCACCACATTCAATTCCAGTTATAGCTGTTGGTAATACAATGCTAGCTAACTGTAAAGTAGCAGAATTGCGATTATCTATTAAAATTATTGGTTTTTTAGCTAGTTTTGAACTTAAACTTATAGGAAAGTGGGAAATAGGATCAGTTCCAATGAATATAGAGCAATCAAAATCTTCATTTTCAATTTTTGAAATAATACTCTCATCTGTTTCAAAAACCTGATTTTCTTTAAAGTGTAAATTTCCCCTTTTTCCGAACATTGATAAAGCTACATGGTCATATCCAATCATATTGAAATGTCCTCCCATCATAACAAGTGATATTCTCCCTCTCTCTTGTTTTAAATTGATTATTTGTACCAGCTCTAGTAATTCATTGATCAAATTGGAGTTTTTCTGGGGTGTTAATAAACCTTGCCCTACAAAAATTACACCATATTCAGCTCCGCTTAGATGTTGCAATAATCTTTTCATATCGTCTTTATCAAGACCAGCAGCTCCTTCAGAAGGAATACTATCTGCGGCACAGCATTCTTCTTTTAACACTTTAATCAATTCTAAATCCATTCCTGGTGTTATTCGTAATGCTACATCTCTTACTCCCATGGTATTAAAAGATGCAGTTTTAACCGGGTCGATTATTATAAGAGTTTTAATTTCTCGTCCTGTCATTCGAAATTTACCTCTTGAAAAAAGGACCTTATTTAAAAGGCGAGGTATTGATTCAGCTGCATTTGAACCCCATAGTAAAATTAAATCCGCTTTATTTATGATTTCTGTAATTGTTGTAAGAGTAATTCCAGTAGTAATGGCCTTATCTAATACTTTTCCTTGACAAATTGAAGCATTGGAATCAATAAATCCATTTACTAATTTCGCTAACTCAATTCCTTTTAACTGAGCATCACAACTTGAATTAGAAAGCCCATAAATTAATGGTTTTTTTGATTTTTGTATTAGGTCAACTGCATTTTGTAAGGCATCATCCCAAGATACTTTTTGAAGGTTTTCATTCTTACGTATCATGGGATTTAAAATTCTATGTTGAGAGGTAACTTGGTCAAACTTTTCTTTTCCTTTAAGGCAAGCACCAAATACCTCATCAATATAAATGCCGTCACTTTTGACCATAATATCATCACATAACAAAGAACAACCAGAACAGACAGATCTTTTCACAAACAATCACTACAAGTATATTATATTCACTACAAATTATACATATTCTATTTTTACTGCCTCACGAGGGCAGTATGTTTCACAAACTCGGCATTCTCTTTCTCTACCCTCTGCTTCAATTCTTCGGCAATATTTAAGTTCAAGTAATTCACATTTTCCACCTTTAACCTGAAAAAGTTGATGTTTCTCGGGGGGATAGTTGGGAGCTTTCCCACTTAGCGAGGGGGGACAATACCTTGCATTTACGGGACAAACAGTAACACAAATTCCACATCCATCACAGAGTTCAGAATCAATATTTATTCTTAATTCTTTTTCTACACCTTCCTCAGAACCAAGCAATTCTTTTAAGGCTTCATACTGTTTTTTATATTTTGGCTCTAAAAGCGGAGGGCAATCATCAATTTTTACCTTGCCTTGTAGCAGATCTAATGCAAACGCCATACAAGTCTTTCCGCACAATTTACAATTTGTTTTTGGTAAATATTTGTATAATTCCATGAAATTTTGGACAGGGATAATATTTCACCAATTTTAGTTGAATTTATTAAATCTCTCTCGTGAGTATAAATATTCCCTACTTTATTAATTTCTTTAGATTATTGAATATAAATTTTAAGAAACAAACTCTTATCATAAAAAATGGAATATGTAAATAAAATTACTGATGATTCCATAATTGAGTTTTAAGGTTATCGTAAATTTCCGCAATACTTATACTAGCAGAAGAATTTGGGGCATAATTAACAACAGGCTCTGCATATGACATTGCCTCTGGTATAGATAAGTCAAAATTAATTTTTCCCAGGATATGATAACCGGTTTCACTTATATAGTTCTTAAATTTTTCTTGAAAGGGACTTTCTATGTCTGCTTTGTTTATTACTATTCCAAAATCAATATTAAATTGCTCAATCAATTCTATTGCTCTCATTAAATCATGTAAACCTGAAGGAGTAGGTTCTGTAATAGCAACAACATAATCTACTCCTGAAATTGCAGATATTACGGGACATCCAATTCCTGGAGGCCCATCAATTAAAATTATATTTGATTCATGAAATCCTCTTAAATTTTGGGCAAATTGTTTTACATCGGCTACCAATTTTCCGGAAGTAGTACTTCCTAACCTTGTTTTGCCATATACTAAAGGAAATCGAAATATTGTTTCATAAGATATTATCTCACCACTTTTAACATTTTTAATTTCAAACGCATGTTCAGGACATAATACTTTACACGCACCACATCCTTCGCATGCTAAATAATCTATTTCTGGTAATTGATTATCATCAGACCATCTTAATGCATTAAATTCACAAAAATGATTATCAATACACTCTTTACAGTATGTACATTTTTCTACTATTAAATTTGCTTTTAATGTAGTGAAAACGTCTTCCGAATAAACTTGCTGCTTATCCATCGGAGTTAAAATCAATGCTAAATTTGGAGCATCAACATCACAATCAAGCACTATAGGATTGATATCAGAATCACTACTACCAAGAGTACTTAAAGATGCGGTTAATGATGTTTTTCCAACACCTCCTTTTCCTGAAATAACTGCGATAATCTTTCTTTTCATGTTTTTATGGCGCTCCATTTAATCAAATTTTCATAAATTGTTTGAAAAGACTTATATCCTTTTCCCTGTTTATCGAAGTGGCTATGATTTTCCATTAATGGAACACCAACACAATATGATTTCACTATATCGTCATCTAACGGTATATCACCCAACACCTTAATATCATTACCATCAAGTTCATTTAAAAATTGATCTTTAAAACCCAATAGAGATGATCTATTTACAATAACTCTATATTCTTTTTTTAGAAGATCTATTAATTCAATTATTCTTAATAGGTCTAATCTCCCAAATTTAGTAGGTTCCGTTATTGGTATTACATAATCAGCTCTTTGAATCAACTCTTCAACATCACAGTGGGCTCCTGGAGCTGTATCAAAAATGATAATATCATACTTTTCAAGTTTATCTATTCTTTCCATTAAAGCTTTCACGATAACAACCGATCTAGCTTCTGATGGTTTTAATTCACCAATTAGCAAATCAATATTATTAACCTTCGAAGTATAAATCAAACCAATTACCCTTGAATCTGCTATTATGGCTTCTGTTGGGCAAATTTTAAAACATAATTTACAACCAGAGCAAACATTCAATACCGGAATTGGAATAGCATCTTTAATATGCAATAAAGCATGAGATATACAATTTTCAGCGCATAACCCACATTTGGTGCATCTAGTTTCATCAATTTTAGGTTGAAAAAAAGATACTTCACTAGAATTCTCAAGCCTTCCATTCATTAATAAATATGTATTAGGATTTTCAACATCCCCATCAACAAGTAATACTTCAAATCCATGATTTTTGAATAATGTTGCCAAATTTACAGCTACTAATGTCTTTCCAGTGCCTCCTTTGCCACCAGTAATACAAATAATTTTTGGCTTTTTTAACATAATATTAATCCTAATTATCTACTAAAGTAGAGATAGTATAGTTCAGAATTAACCCCAATTTCTACGTCCCATACCACGACCACCGCCCGCACCTCGTCTCCCCCCCATTCCATGATGGGGTGAAACATTAGCAGAAGTAGTCAATTGTAATTTACGGTTAAGATACAAATCTACAACCTCTTTTACCGTAACCACTTGATCAGGTGCTTGATAAATTTTTATACTTAAAGAACTTAGAGATTGAGCTGCATTAGGACCTAAAAAACCAACTATTACTTCATTAGCCCCATTATTCCCTACAACTTGGGCTGCTTGTGTACCTGCTCCCCCCATTGATTCTGCTGCTGGATTTGGAACTGTTCTAACTTCTTTAATTTCTTTATTTTCAATATTTACAAAAGTAAAACTTGGACATCGCCCAAACCGAGGATTCATTTGCTCATTCAACCCCCCACTTCCATTTGAGGGCACCGCAATTATAACCATTTATATAAACCTCATTTTTTTTAATTAATTTCCATTTTAATTTTACATTAATAGTTCAGATTTAATGGTGATGATGTTTGTAATTATCATCAGCCTCGGTGTGAATTTTCTCAACACCATATCCTTTACCTCCACCTGGGGTGCAAAGGCTGTCACCACCCATTGTCTTAATTTCGCCATTTAAAATTTTTTTAATTACCTCATCAATAGTCCCTTGAACACCTACGATAACATTTATCCCATATTGTTCAAAAAAATTTCTTGCTCTATGACCCATTCCTCCAGCAATCATATATTCTGCTCCATATTTGTTCACAAATTCAGGAATACTCCCAACAATATGTCCGGGATTAGGAAATTCCTCTCTCTTTACTAGTTTATCATTCTCAATAGTAATAAAAGTAAACGTTGGAGCTCTGCCAAAATGCGCACTAACTTGATTAGAGTCAGTACTTATTGCGATTTTCATAAATTTATCACCTCAAAAGTTATTAATTATATTAATGCCCTCTACACATTGGACCAGTTAACGGTTCTAATTTCCCTTGCAACAAAAGTTCAATATTGTCTTTCAAACTACTATTTATACCTTTATGAAGCTGGATATTATATTGAATAAACCCCATATAAGGTCTACCTCCAATACCCCCCATAATCATATCAGTAACTTCCTTTTTAACCATACTAATGACTGGGTCCATACACCCCGCATGTCCATGATTTTCTATAGAAAAGACTTTTTTATAACTATTTGTTTCATCGATTTCAATCCCAACAAAGTAATTACAATGACCGAAATGCTCAGATATGAGATCGTTCAACTCAGGTCCATTAGAAGGAATTGCTATTATTCTATTCATTCTGACTCTATCCATAATTTTAAACTTTTAATTAAAATGAATGATTATTCAAAATCATTTATATATATAAAAAACATTTTCTAGCTTAAAAAGTATTGTTTTTAATTTAATATATTAAATTTTAAATAGAAATATTAAAATTATTAAGATATATTAACCCAAAATTTCGTCTAAATTTTTATCTATTAAACACTTAAGCTAATTAGGTTAACTGAAATACTAATGGGATTATTCAAACAAAGATTATATAAAATTTGTATTGTAGGCGATGGCGAGGTAGGTAAAACTACAATTCTACACCAGTATGTGGATGGTAAATTTATGGAAGATACTCATATGACCATAGGAACCAATTTCTTTATAAAAGGTATTTTAATAAACGAGTTTAATGTAGACGTAAAACTTCAAATATGGGATTTATCAGGACAATACCACTTTGCCGCTATTCGCCCAGTGTTTTATCAAGGGGCTAGAGGAATCATTTATACGTTTGATTTAACAAGGATTAATACTTTGAATAATTTAATTAATTGGAAAATGGAAATCGATAAAGTATTGGATAAGAAAATTCCAAGTATTTTAATTGGCAATAAATTAGATTTGATGAATATGAATAGTAAATTACCCGATTCTAAAGAAATTCAATGCTTAAGAGAAAAATTAGGATTTTCAGACTATTTCGAAACAAGTGCTAAGGATAATATAGGAATAGATGAGGCATTTCGAAGGCTAACATTAGAAATCTGCAGCTTTTTACAAAAATGAAAGGATAATGTATCTATATGAATATATTAGAAAAATTTTTAAAATCTTAAATTCATAATCCTAAATATAACGGATATAATAATTTCAAAATAAAAGATCATGTATTTTCAATTAGATCCTATAATTGAGTTTCAATTCTTATTTTACTTGATTCCCGTTTTTATTGGGATTCAATTAGCATTTTACTTCTTTTATCAATACTATAAAATAAAAGATGTAAATTTAAAACTTAATAGAATTTTATTATCATTCGGAACTTTCATTTTGTTTATGGTTTTTGGAGCCCTCATAATACAAATAGCCCGTAATTTTGCAACTGATCCCCTCCTTAAGGGCATAATATACAAAATCGGTTGGTCTACAGCCTTTTTTTCACCCATCGCATTGGAATTATTTATCTTAACTGAAGATTTTAGTAAAATTGTAAATTTAAAGCTAATCATTATCCTAATGGTTTTAAACGCGATTGCAATAGTATTAAGTATAATAGCTCCAACAACACGTTCACCAATATTTTTCATAAGTATAGGTTTAGTCATTCTTAATGGGATTAATATTATCAGATTTGAGATAATTCTGATTAAGAAATCAGTAGGTAAAATCAAAAAGAAGTTTAAACAATTTTTTATTGGGACAATAACTAGTTTAATGGCTATTTTTTTCGCCATAGTAGTAGGTTTAGGTGTATTAAAAACTTTTGCTCTACAATTGATAATTTATTACATAGGGGTTAGCATTTTATTATCAGGCTTTATTCTGATATTCTCTTGTGCTATTGACTTTCCTCCCTTTTATGAATTTGAATGGAGAGAGAATCTATTAAAATTATACATCATAAATCGAGAAAATTATGAATGTATCTATGATTTTAAATTTTACAAATCCGAAATCTCTAATGCAAAAATAACTAAAGATGAGAAAACTAAATTAAGGGATAATCTTATGTCTAGTGGATTAATTGGAATTGATATTATCATATCTAAAATAACTGGAACAGAAGAGAAGGAAATTAACAAAATTAAACATGAGGATTCATATATCCTTTTAGAATATGGTACTGCTCCTTTTAATTTAATTTATGCCTTACTAATTAGAAAAGATTCATTAAGTACAACTCATCTATTACAAAATATTAAGAGACAATTTGAGTCATTCTATCGAGAAATTCTCTTAAGGTTAGCTTCATTTAAAAAAAATCAAGAACTGCTTTTTGGAAGTTTTGATGTTATTTTGAATGGGTTATTAAAATAATGTGGTGATTAAATGATATTTATTGAGTTTCCATTCATTGGTAACTTAAGATTTCCCCTACTAATTATTGAATGGGTAATTTTTTTATTCTCATTAGAACTCGCTATAATTTTCTTCTTAAGATATAATAGACAAAAACATGAATATAAGATCAGAGAGGAATTAGGCTACTTTAGTTTATTTATAAGCTTCGCACTGATGGAAATTTTTTTTATAAAATCAGATTATTATTCCTCTAACATATTGAAGACTCCATACTTGATTTGGCCACAAGGAAGTGAAAGGGATTTGTTCCTAAATTTTGGTTATATATCATTAATAATTGGAGCTTTAATTTTTATATTTTTCATTGAAAGATCAAGGAAATTAAGCAAATTTAGGTATTCTTTTTCTATATGTTTTCTACTTTTGTTAATTTTCTTTCTCATCATTTTTTTTATTGATATAAGTATTACTGGATTGATATCATTAGTTTTTTGGCCTGTCTTCATGATTTTATTTATTTTGTATATTATAGACCTTATAAAAAGAATTAAGGGTCGTAAATCAGTTTTTACTCAAATAATTAAATATTTAGGTGCATTTTTATTACTTCCAATAGGTTTCTTCTTAACTACTGATTTTGTAATAATTAGTTTTGGACTTATTATTCGGTTAATAGGATCAATTTTAGAATTAATTTCACTTGTTTTGATATTTCTTATATTTATTAAATTACCCTTACTGTATGAATTTGAGTGGTTTGATAAAATAGATGAGATATTTTTGATAAATAAAGATGGTGCATGTCTTTTTTATAAAAATTTTATAGACTCTGGAAACATAATGGATAAAAATTTAATATCTAGTGCAATTACTTCGGTTAAAATAATGGTAAAGGAACTAACTTCCTCGCAAGATAAAGGTTTGTCGAGAATTAAAAAAGAGAATAAAATCGTTAACATTTACACGAGTGATTTCCTTACTGGGGTTTTAATCAGCAAAGAAGAATTGAAAAGTTTTGATTATTACTTAAAAGAATTAGTTTTAAAGATAGAAAGCATTTATAAATCTATATTAAAAGATTGGGACGGAGATTTAGGCATCTTTAGTCCGGTAGAAGATATTATGAATGAGATTTTCTCAAAGCATTAAATAAATGTTCGCGATTTTATATGGATGCAAATAAAAAAGAAGATAATCTAAATGGTGCTAATGAATTAATTATATTTATTTTTTGGTTAAAATTTTCATTTGGGATTATTGGAGGTATTTTTTACTATATTATACAAAAAGTTTTATACGAAAAAGTTCATATTCACATTCATGAATTACTAAGAGGCTTTGTAATTTTTATTGAAATGTCTGGATATTTATTCCTTTTCCATATTTTATTCTATCTAATAATTATTTTCTCTAAAACTTATTTTACAAGAGAAAAGCAAGTACATTTCAGTAATTGGCGATTGACATTAAAGTCTTCAGGTATCTTCTTCATAATATTTTTAATTAGTGCTAGTTTATCCTTTTATTTTGGATTTTAAATAACATTGGTAAATAATTTAGATGCGAAAAAGAATTAAGGTTATAGTAGTGGTTATAATTGTAATATATTCTTCAATTTCACTAATCTCATTAATAGTGTTGCCTTATTTCATGCCCTTTAGAAATCCAATGGATGTAGATTATATTTCAGAAGGAAAGTATGCAGGATGTTATTTGATTTCTGATGTTTCTGGTCCAGCAAGAATTATTGACTCTTTTGGAAGAATAAAATGGCAAACAAATTTAAATGGTGATTTTATTCACGACTGTGATATGCTACCCAATGGGAATATATTAATAGCAGACATTACGTATGATAGGGTAATAGAGGTAGATATAGATAACTCATCTTCCATTTTATGGTCCTGGGATGCAAGGAATCCTTTGGATATTAATTGGACTTCATTTGCTTATGAACGGGGATGGGATGAATTTAGTGATACACCTACATTTAGTATTTTTGGAATGTATTGGACTCATTTAAATGATGTTGATTTTATTAATGGTTCTCAATTTGGAAAGAATTATAATTCAATCCTTATATCATTAAGAAATTTTGATTTAGTCTTAGAAATTAATTATAGTGAGACAAAGGACGTAATTTGGTGGTATGGAGAACCTGGTAATTATTCACTTTTAAAACATCAGCACAATCCAGATCGTTATGAAAATGGTAATACAGTAATATGCGATTCTGAAAATGAAAGAATTATTGAAATTAATACTACTTCAAAAGAAGTTGTATGGGAATTAGAAAATATTTCACCGTATGGAGAATTCAGATGGGTGAGAGATTGCGACGATATAGGAGATAATAAAAGATTAATTACGGATTCGGGTAATAATCGCCTATTAATTTACGATATGAATTCAATGAGCATAGTTCGAGAAATAAAATCACCTTTTTTTTCTAATCCTTATGAAGCAGATTTATTAGAAGATGGAAGACTTATAGTGAGTGGTATAACAACGGGCACAATATTAATTATGGATTTTAATACAGGAAACATGACTGGAATGATAGGGTTTCCAACTTATTGGGTTCTTCCAATTTCAATAATTATTGGGGTAATAATTTATCATTCTGCTCAACTAATTAATGCAATGAAAAGAAGTAATAAAAGAAATATAAGGAAACTAATAGATTTTCAAGTGTATAATAGAATAATCTATATTGTTTGTGGAATCTTAAGTTTGTCATTTTTTACCACAATAATTGCATTTCTATTGACGCTATTTTTTGGATAAAAATTAATTGAGAATAATTATTCAAAAATTTTTTATAATATATTTCGTTTGATACTAGTGAAAATATAATTTAAATCTTGTTAGAGTTTTCAAAATATTAAGAATAAATTAAAGGACTTTAATGAATCTTAAGAGAATAAAGAAATTAAAAATTTAAAATTAGATGATTATAAATTATGGGAGAAAATGAAATTCCTGAAATCGATTTGAAAGAAACTATCCAAGAGTCCAAGCAACAAATTTTGGATGAACGCATGGAAAATATAAGGAAAAATATGGAAAAAATCAAGCACAAAATAGTGATTATTTCGGGAAAGGGAGGTGTTGGTAAGACCACTGTGGCTGTAAATCTTGCCATGAGTTTAGCAAGTATAGGATTGAGAGTAGGATTATTAGATGTGGATATTACTGG
>JBHLKA010000063.1:9229-14377 GCA_048887145.1 Candidatus Hodarchaeota archaeon | reverse complement strand
TCTTTATATATAATTCAGAAAAATATCTTAATACCTAATAAATCTCTACTAATTTGTCTAATTAAAAATTTGACAAACCTATTTATCTGATTTTAACTTAAATGTAAAAATGTAGTTTTAGATATTTAACTAGTTTAAAATTTAAACTTTATTAATAAAATAGTTTACATATTAAACTCTATACTTAAAAAAGTTTAATTTTGAACCTGAACAATTAAATTAGAACCCTATATTCTTCCCAATGCACAAGATTTAAATAGGCGTTTATCATAATTTATTATCGAACCATATAAGGAAAATTAAAGGTGGTTAAAAAACTAGACAATAGTGTATAATCAATGGAATTAGATGACACCGAATACCGGTACTCTCTGTTGATTGCTGGAATCCTGGTGGCAACTATATTTTCGATTTTCCTGGTTATCGCATTAGGAGTATGGGGCCATAGTATTTTTTCCGGAACTGGAATTGAACCGGTTCCCGGGGGGTTACCTTTGGGTAATGGAGAAAATACAATGGAAAATAATAATCCTATGGATGATATTCTCTCCGGTGTAGAGTTCCTACCATTAGCTGAAGGATGCTTGATAGAGGATCTTGACACAGAACCCGGCTGGGTTTACATTCATGATTATTACGTTCCCGATCCATTACCATTATGCTTAACCGGATCTTTCGGTGGTGCCACCGTAATCTCCTACGGCGGCTATGACTTCTTTGGAGGCACTGGATTGATCTTCCAAGGTAAGTCTGATGCACCTCTAAGTGAAAAATTAGTTGGTATGTTTGATATTGTCGTAACTGGAGCCTGGACGGATATAGCTCCTGAGCACTGTCCATGGGCAACAGGCTGCACAGTTGACTATTGGACCGTAGAGTTCATAGTTGATGGTGTCGTCCAGTTAGACAGCAACCACGTCCCCAATATACTGGGAGACGCACCTTGCGATATATTTGATTTTTGTGATGGAGTCCCTGAAAATCTCGATAAGTGGGTTGATCTCGGATTCATTACCTGCTGGAGTGGCTGTGAAAAGCCTGATCAAGACTTCCAGATAATATATGCGTACAAGTAGTATGCTACCGGAGTCCCCTAACTCCCGATTGATTATTAATCGCCAGTTTGAATGCAATTATGCATTTTTAATACCCCCCTTTTTTTTTTTTATATTTGAGATATAATCTCAGATTATTAGATTTTTGATCTGCATTTAGTAAATATTAAATCAGATAGGATAATTAAACCAATAAATATTAAAGCTAATTAATCTATAATGAAATTTGGAGTACAATTAAAATTAATAATTAAAGGTTTTCTTAATGTTAAGTTCTGAAATTAGAAAAAGATTTTTTGGAAAAAAAAGAGGATTAATGAAAAACATATTCTTTCCTATAGCAATTATATTATTAGGTATTTTGTTTGCCCTTAGGATTCTATTTACATTTATAATAAAGGTTTGTTATAAAATTCAAAAATCTTTATCAAAATTATTTATTCCTGGATCTCTCTAAAATTTAATTTTTTAGCAGCTAAAGAAAAAGCCCTCTTCAGCCACAATTTAAGGGAAAGAAAGAGTTTATGCAGGATAATTATATATCTTATTTCTTTAAGCTGTTAGAGGAAGAATTTTCTTCAGAATTTGTAATATAAAAATATGTTCATAATTTATTCATTTCACATGCTTTTTACCAGAAAGTAAAAATAAAAAAAATAAATATCTAAAATATGATTATTTATCTAATACTTTTTAAATCTAAAAAGATGGCGAATTTTAATATGTTTTATTTTAATATACGTGCTAAAAAAGTAAAAATTGCATTTCTAATTACAATAATCTAAGTAATAACTTGTGTAGCTTTTACTGTTTTTGAAATTAGGACTAAGACTCAAAGATCTCTGATATCTGATGAGAACTATGGACCAATTCAAGCTGAAAAAACAATAAAAAGCAGTGATACTGTAACTGGTCCAGTAGCTATCTTTCGAAATGTTTTTCCATGGAGTATTAATGAAACTGAAAATATATTAATATCGTATGGTATAAATTATACGCTATATAACTCCTTAGATATGGGTATTGTGGATCTCTCTCCATTTGAAAAAGTAATTATCGAATCCGATCAAAATCAACTCTTTTATGATACTTTAGCATTGAATAAGATTTGGTTAGAAAATTATGTAACCAATGAAGGTGTTCTCGAAATTCATGCTGCTGATGGTGGTTCGAATGGTGGGCTATGGGATGAATTATATTTAATGCCTGGTGGAATAAATCATACAAATATACTCACGGACAACGTAACAATCAATTTACCTTTGCATCCAATTTTATCATATCCCAATAATATATCTGATAACGAACTTGATTATTGGGGCCTATCAGCTCATGGGTATTTCAATACTTATCCAGGAACTAGTAAAGCAATTTTATTGGATGGAAACTCCTTAAATCCGGTTTTCATTGAATTAAATTATGGGAAGGGAACCATTTTAATAACTATGCAACCTCTTGAGTGGGCTTATGACAGAGGAGATTCTAATTTTTTAGAAAATGTAATTCTCTATATTCCAGAAGTAGTATCCACAGAGCCAAGGATTCCTGGATATAGCCTATATATATTGATAGGTATCGTTTGTGTAATTTCAGTAATTCTGATTAAAAAAAGTGAATTAAATTAATTAAATAAATCTTCTTTTTTTTCTTTTTATAAAATATGAGAAAGAGAAATTTAGGCTATAGCTTGCTTTATTAAATCAAAAATCCATAATAATTATATATTTTCATTTAATTCGTAATAATGCCCTTCATTTTTTAGAATCTTTAAGATTCCATTTCTTATGAATGTAGGGATTAGTTCCTTTACTTCTTGAGAGGGAATTCCGTAATTTTCAGCAACAATTTCAATCATGAACTTAGGAAACTTTTTATAAGTATGTCTTAAGAAGTGTAGAACCTCCAAAAATTCATGAAAATGATTAATCTCTGTGATCTCCATTAATAAATCCTCTCTAATTAAATTACTAATCCTATTTAAAGAAAAAATATTTTAATTTGATACTCTTAATACTCTTAATTCTATTAATAATATTATATATCGTATATATAAATGTTCGTAAAAGAGATTATTTAATCTTGGATAACATGTCACAAACGTCAAAAAGGTAATTAGAAGGGAATTAAAAGAGAATAGATAATCCATTTTAATCTCCTCTCTAAACAATTTTTTGCTTAATACTCTATAATATGGTGGGATATTTGATTATATCCTTAATATTTATGGGCCGTTTTAGGTTTGAAATAGACGGATAAATTGTGTGAAATATCCATAAAAACAGAATTTTATAATAATAAGAAAAATTGAATTAAACATGAAATTTAGGGTTTTATTTATAGTTTTACCAACATTTGTAATTGTTAGTGCGATTTTGATATATGTCTTATTTATTGATTTAAATAATCTAATTTTAGGATTTACGTTTAGTATTATTTCTATATTAGTTGCGTT
The DNA here is from genome assembly GCA_048887145.1 of Candidatus Hodarchaeota archaeon. GTDB lineage: Archaea > Asgardarchaeota > Lokiarchaeia > Sigyniarchaeales > SOKP01 > SOKP01. The sequence continues at coordinate 10,870 of JBHLKA010000063.1, read as the reverse complement.
AACAATTTTTAAAATAGGAATTTATACGCATCAAAGTTATTTTGAAAATATTTCAAAAGATACAATAGATGTTCAAAGAGTAGAAGTTACATTCAATGATGGTATTAAATCAGTTGGAAATTTTTATCGTTCCCTCTCTGATACAATATTAACATCTAATGGTCGGAGATATCCAAAACCCAGACCATTAGTAATATTCTTCCATGGTTTTTGGAAGAAAAAAGAGATTAATGAGATATATCTCACTTTTTTAGCCCATATGGGATATGTTACCGCCGCTTTTGATCAAAGGGGTCACGGAGAAGCAGGAGGTAAAAAAAATGATTGGTATAACCTATATAATGATGTTGACAAAATTCTTGATTCTGTCTGCTCTTTTGAGGATGTTAGAGAAGGCTCCATATGTTGTATCGGAAAATCAATGGGAGGGACTTCTGTTTTGACAAAATGTTATCAAGACAAGCGAGTTGCGATGGTTATAGGGATAAGTGCATTACATGATGTTGAACTTCTACTTAAAGCAAAATTCCGCTTTTTATCAGCAGGGTGGTTCGTTAGGCATATAATTTCTAAAGTGAAAGATAAACGTGCGTTGAAAGTATGTGCTCATTATTTCCTTAAAAATGAACCAGAATATAATAAAAATCGTGTATTTCTTATTCATGGGAAGGATGATAAAATCTTTCCTCCTTCCCTAACTTTTGAGTTAAATAGAGAACAAGCTGGAATCCCAGAAAATAATACTCTATTATTAAATAATAGTGGTCATAGCTTTGAAGGTCAAGAATTATTAGTTTTTGGAGTAATTCTTAAATGGATACTTGAAAATAAAGTCATGAAATTAAAGGGACCTTAAAAGCTAGTTAGGATTTAAAAAGGAACAAATTGTAATTTTTTATAAAATATTTTTTTATTTAATTGATATTTCGAATCTTTTTCTAACAAAAAGTAATATTTAATTAACATAGTTGTCTCATTATCAAATAAAAAGATTAAAATTCAGCACATGCCTAACGCTATACTCTCTCATCAAGCACCGGCTTTATTCATAAAAATAAAGTATCCAAAGAGAATTGATGGAACTGCTATCTGCATTGGTGCATTAGTGCCTGACTTGATTATAATTCCTGAACTATTATTTCCTATATATTTAAGAGAGATTTCTCATAGTCTCTTAGGGTTATTCATATGGACCGCTCCTTTGACAATCCTTTTAACGATGCTTTTTTGCAGGTATATTGGACCAATTTTATCTAATTTTGCTAAGAAAGATGGATTCCTTTCGAAACCATTACAATTTTTTGGGGTGGATAATTGGGATATTTTAAAAAAGAAGGTATTTAATAAGCAATTTTTTATTATTGCATTCTATTCAGCATTAATAGGAGGATTAACTCATCTATTGTTTGATCTCCCCTCACATGGATATATAGAACTATTTTACCCTTATATTTTACGTGTTCCGGATATATTATGGATTTCCTTAATCGATTTAGGTACTTTATCTATAGGTGTTTGGCAATTTAATGCTGTTGTCAGAGTATATAGTATAATATGGTATATTGAGGATTTTATTTTACTTATTATATCTCTATATTTACTTAGATTTATTAAAAAACATGATTTAATTAGTAAATGGGA
>JBHLKA010000063.1:0-9129 GCA_048887145.1 Candidatus Hodarchaeota archaeon | reverse complement strand
TGGGATAAAAACCTTGAGAAAAAAATATGAGTATTCATACTATAGTTTTATATAATGTATTCCGAAATTGTTCTGCAGCCTTTTTAGGATTTTCCGCACGAGTAATTGCTCCACCCACTATAATAATGTCTATTGGGTAAATTAAAATTTTTGCAATATCAGTGGTTTGAATCCCACCAGCTATCGCTAGCCGTGGATGATTTTCTATCAACGTTAATGATTCAATTTCTGATAATGGAGCTCGTCGTGAAGCTTGTCGATCTAAACCACTATGCACTAAAGCATAATGTAATTTTGTATCTTTGTAATTGAGATTCATTATTTCTGCTAATCTGCTAGCAGGTGTTCGGGATACAATTAAATCTGCCATAATTTCAACGTGAAAATCATGGGCAGCCCGTAAAGCCTCTACAATTGTTATATCATAAGCGTCAGCAAGTATTGAAACAATGTCGGCTTTTGCTTGGGCAGCCATTTTTACCTCAAGATAACCAGCATCTGCGGTTTTTAAGTCTGCACATATTGTTTTAGTGGGGTATGCCTCCTTTAATGCCTGAATGGCTCGAATACCTTCAGATTTTATTAAAGGCGTTCCAGCTTCCAATATATCCACAAATGGTGCCACCTTTTTAGCTATCTCTAGTGCATCTTCCAAGGTTTCGATGTCTAAAGCCACTTGCAATCTTGGAACCATTTTTTTCTCTTTAATCATCTTAGACAGATTCACCATTATATTATAAATTATCCAATCCTAAATATCTTAATTTTTCTAAACTAGGATAACCACTATTAAGATCAAAAGTTCTATATTTATAATAAGCAGTTTTAAGTTTTTCAAAATCAGGAGATTTTCCTGCAGACCCGCCTTCATTAACAGGATTGAGTAAAACTTGGGGAACTCTATCATCAGCAGGAGTAATGCCCATTTTAAGATTAAATAACCTTTTTATCATATAAATTCTCTCTCCTAAAATTTTAAACTCATCCATATTTAAATTTAACCCTGTTGCAGCGTTTAACATATCAATAATAATAGAAGGTTTTGGATTTGCCATATTACAGAGTATTAAAGAATTATATATAGCACGATAATCTTGAGCGAGAGCACTAGTTATTGCCATTTCTTCATCATTTTGATACCAATCAATCCAATTAATTCCATATTCATTAAGAGGAACTCCTATTAAAATATAAAAAACATCGCATGATTCGTGACATGGCCCCCTTGGGGTTCCCAACGCATATGCTATAGACATCCCATAGCAACGTCTTATATCATGGTAAGGAACCTCCATCCCATATACAGTAGCAATATCATCTGGAGGAATATTAAATCGCTTTCCTACAGCATTGGAACCATCTGCAAGGATATTTCCAAATCCTTCTCTTAGAGCTATTTTTTTAATCATTTGTAAAGCAGGTCTTACGTCTCCCCATTTTGGGTTTAAACAATCAATATCATCAGTATTTATCCTTCCATTATTAAAAAGATAATATACTAAAGCAATAGTACTACTAGCACTAATTGTATCGATTCCGTAATCATTACATAAATAATTAGCTCTTAATATTGATTCAATATTATCATTTAATATCATAGAACCAAAACCCGCTACAGTTTCATATTCAGCAGCTTCAATTTCGTGATCTGTTTTATATTCACCATTTTTTACAATTGCCTTATGAGCACATCCTATAGGACAGGAAAAACAATGATACCTTTTAGTATAAATCTTTTCTGATGCAGTTGCTCCAGAAATATTAAATGCTCCTTCCCATGTTCCTAAAGTCCAATATTTAATAGGTAAATCACCTTCAGCATTGAATTTATCTACTGCTCCTGAAGTCCCAAGAATTCCGTACATACGGGATGCGAAAGAAGCCATAATATCTTCTATCGCTTTTTTTATAACATCTTTTAATTTTTTTGGATTTGCTGCTTTATATTCTCTTTTTTTAGCACTAATGGCTATGGCTTTTAGCTTTTTTGAACCCATTACAGCCCCCATTCCCGTTCTCCCAGCTGACTTATCCTCAGAACCTATAGAGGCAAATTTAACCAAATTTTCACCTGCTTGACCAATACACGCCACCCTAGTAGAATCTAACCCTAACTTTTTTTTTAATAATTTTGAAGTTTTATAAATTCCTTCTCCCCATAGTGAAGCAGCATCTCTAATTTGAGTACCATTACTGGTAATTTCTAAATAAACTGGAATATTTGAAGATCCATTAATGATTATTCCATCATATCCTGCCTTTTTTAATTCATTTCCAAAATAACCTCCACAGTTAGATTCTCCCCAAATGCCTGTTAGAGGAGATTTTGCGCAAACTACGAATCTTCCACTCGCAGGGATATTAGAACCACAAAAAGGACCTGTCATAAACATCAAAATATTATCAGGAGATAACGGATCTGTGTTTCTATCAATTTTGTCGTATAAATAACTACAACAATATCCAGAGCCACCCAAAAATTTTCTAGCTATATTCTCGTCAATAGGTTCTTCAGATAAATTTCTATCTGTCAAATTCACATTAAGAAGTTTCCCATTAAAGCCATTCATTATAAATTACCCTCTATAATATAATGTGTTCAATTTAAAAATTATTGAATAATTTCAATGTAGCCTTCATCTCCATTGACTCTAATATTTGTACCATTTTCAATTGTTTCCAAATCAGAAAAATTAATTCGATCGATAATAGGAAATTTCAAATTGAAGAATATATCTGCAGCTACAGCACCCGAACTCATTAAAGGATCACCTACTTCACATACAATTGCTTTTGGACCAATCTTTCGAACAATAGTTTCGAGTAGCACAAAACCTAATGTTGTGGTTCCAATAGGGTATGGAAAAATTAGAACTTTTCCTGTGACGTCTTTTCTATAGAGTTCATGAGTCCTATCAGCAACCTTTAATTTTCTACTTTTTTGCACTAATGGAATTGTAAAAGCTAGGCTAATACTAAATGGTTGTTTCGTCACAATAGCTTCTCCTTCCACAATACCCTTACTTAGACTCCTACCTTTTAGTATTCTAGTCATTTACTTTGCCCTCCGTTGCTACTTTTATACAATTATCTATGTCTCGATAGGTAGCATTACTATAAAAACATGTTTTAGCAGAATTTGTTGTTAAAGGTCGGGGTAAGGTAGTGAGAAGTGGACATAAAGAAGTTAATTTGGCCCCAGACTTTGTTAAAATTTTATGATACTGAGAATCTTTAATCGATCTTTTTATTCTGTCATTTGTACATATCCAAAAATTAATCCCATCAATAATTTCTTTTCCTTCAAGTTTTTTTAAAACACTTATAACTTCTTCCTTGCTTAAGTGAGGACAACCAATTGTAATACTAGCAGGTGGCTGACTCCATTCTGTATTATACTTTTCTCTAACCTCTTCTAAATCCGTTTTAGTAATCTCGATTGTTTCAATTGGTTTATCATTCTGGAAAGCTATATTAAAATTTTTAGCTTCAGGAGTGATACCAACTATATGAATAAGCGCAACAGCACCTGTTGATGCAGTAGCAGCTCCTAAGTTTTTTATATTGTCTGTTGAAATGTTTTTTAACCCTTCTATAACTGGAATCTTATAACCTGCGATTTCCCCAATTCTTAAGCCAATTGAAGTCAAATTAAATAAATCAGAGCAATCAATGTCAGAAGAAATTTTAAATAATAACTCACCTTTTCTATTTTCTGTCAAATGTAATCCATGATATGAGGTTTTTCCTGTGATTGCACATGCTAAATCCAGAAGACCCCCTTCCCGATTGGAACGAGCACCTAAAATTGAATTTAAATAAATTACTGCAGACGATTCAGACCAAGCACAATGTTCGCCATACTGGGGTTTATTATCTAAGAAGTAAGGAGTGCAAGTAAATCCATGAACTCCTAATTTTGCTAAATCCCCCATCAATTGGTCATGTAATTGGAATATTGGAATAATACTCTTTAGGTCCTCTTTATAATCCATATCAATTACTGGATCCGCTGTTGTACGAACTTTTACTTTTAATCCGGCTTCTGCCATTTGATGTAATACATCTGCTGCAGCGTTGACAAAATTCACCCCAAAATTCAACACCGTATGAGCGGATACTATATCTATTAATTTTTCAGCGCCAAATGAGTCTCCTAACTTTACAATCAATTCCATTAGTTTTGAAAGCAGTTCTCCTTTTTCTCCGGTAAGAATGCTTTCTTCTTCATTTGAAAGATAAATTTTAATCAACCTAAATGTGTATATTTTGATTTAATATTATTTAGATTTTAATCTTAAAAAAATTAAATTATATTTACTCATACATAAGTTTTTATTCTACTAGAATCCCATAAATTTATTCATTTGGAGAAGGAAGGTTCATTTTTAATTTTCATTTTATTGATTCTATTTAACACTACGTAAACAATAACAATAAGAATAATGCAATCTAAAATTTCTACGAATAGCATAGTTGGTGGTATTAACTTCATAGTAGCCATAAATAATGTACAACCAGCATAAATCGTAAAAAGAACCATCATCAAGATTTTTACTTTAAAATTAGAACTCAATTTATTAATCCCTCATATTCAATTTTAAAATTTTACTTCTTATTCCTTATTCCTTTTTATAATCTTTTTCATAAATTTAAATTTTTTCTTTATCAGAATAGCCAACACTATTTTCAATAGAGTTTAAATATAATATAAATTGGATTAAATCTTTCAGTTTCTTTTCCGATCAAAAATTAACTTCTATAAAGGAGTAACTATATGAGTTGATGTTCTATCAACACCATCAATTCTATGAATTTTGGCTAAAACAATTTTTGAAATGGTGGTAATGTCTTCTGATTCTACTTTAGCAATTATATCGATGCCTCCTGTAACTGCATGAGCCTCTAATACTTCAGGTATTTGATTTAAATTATCAATAATACTTTCTAAAAACCCAGCTTTTGTTTTCAAAAATATAAAACATAATGTCATTTTGAACCTTAATTTTTTAATTTAATTATTTATGTAATTATAAAATCAAAAATTGGAACACTCATTTAAAAACATTTGTTCGTTGAATTCTGAATTCCAATATCAAAAAGATTAAATTATAATTCATCATAACTTCAAATAATTTACATTTATATACTAATAACTTAGGTAATGGAAACCGTTACAGAATCTAAAAAATGGTTTGTTTTAGCAGTTTTTATTTTTATTCTATTTCTAATGCTGATAATTGTAAGGGTTTTAATTTACATTTCCAGTTTAATGGAATTTATTGTAAGTTTCCTAATTACTAGTGCCTTTTCTATTGGTTTAATTATGCTTGCATGTTATATCAATTTTATACTTAAAACGTATCATCCCTCAAAAAAACGAATCTTTCAAATCACAGAAGATACTATTATTATAGACATCCCCTATAAAGACTTCTTTCAAATTAATTGGTCTGAGATCGAAAAAATTAAAGTAAGAAAAGATTATAGTGGTTTTGTAAAACCAAGAAAGATACACTATGTTTTATTATTCACAGGTCCTAAGCTTTATCGTGTCTATAGTATATTAAAAGGTTGGGATTTTCGAGATTCAACAATAAAAAAGATTTTTAGGTTTTTGGATAAATGTGCTCAAAACTTGGGAATAGAATTTATAAAAGAATTTTAATATTCCAATTTATTTTAGTCTGATTATTAGAAAAAAAGAAATATGTGAGTGTGATCTTATCTTATAAATCCTTCAATACTAAGTGATTCAAATTATTGAAAGATATAATGATTGGTACTGTGAAGAAATTTTTTCAGCTTATTTAAATAAATCGATAAATATGATGGAATTATTACATAAATTAGATTATGAGCAAGTCAATAACCAAAAAGAATTATTTAATTTCTTAAATCTTATATTAACTAAAGAATTTCCTCATAATTGCTACAATAAATATTGTAGAGAAAAACTCTATTTTTCTAATACATTTGACTATGCTAAAAAGCATTTAAGCTTAAAATTAAAAGAATTTGTGAAAATATGGATTGCTCCTCACAATTTAGAAAACCTTTCCCGATGGAGAGTAAATATTCCTTTTTATTGTTGTAAATGTTTTAAAGAAAAGATTGTTCGAGAGTTTTAAAAATTAAATATCGAAAATCTATAAATATTTGGAGAAGTAAATGTTTAAAGAATTATAAATAAATCCACTCATTTTCTCTCGCATAATTAATGTTATGATAATGCAATCTCTTTAACCATTGAGTTACTTTTATCTGAAAAGACTTGAAATCTCTCTTCTCCTTCGTTGTCCATCCTGTTTCTGATACAGCTATTAATCTTGGAAAAGTATGATATTCCAATTCATCACTATTCATTATTAGTTCACTCCAAAGACATGCTTCAATCCCTAGTATGTGTTTATGATATTTTTTATTTAAATTATCAGGGATTGGCTCATAGTTATAAGTTTTTGAAAGTGGAAGTCTTTTATATCCATAATTTAAATAAACTGAATCCATTTTGGACATTACAAAATTTCTACCATGCTTTAAATGCTCTAATACTTGCTTGAAGTCTCCAAGCCAGTATTGACATATTGTGTTAACATCGAGTTTTTCACTTAAAATTTCATTCCACCCTATTGAGCGCTTACCCAGAGCATTTAAATAGTTTATAATTTGCTCAGTAAAATATACCTGCAAATCGCTCTCAGCATTTAAACTTTCATTTTTAATTCGTATTTGGCAATTTTCACAGTTTTCCCATCTAGTAGTTGGAACCTCATCTCCGCCAATATGGATTATCTCTGAAGGGAAAATATTAATTATTTCTCTAAGCAGATCTTCAACAAAATTAAATACAGTATCCTTCCCTATACATAAAACATCTTTGAAGATTCCAAATTGAACGCTAACTTCAAAGGGACCTCCAGTACAACTTAATTCTGGATGTGCTGCAAGTAAAGCTGTTGTATGGCCTGGTAAATCAATCTCTGGAATAATTTTAATATGTCGTTTTTTAGCATATTCAATAATTTCTTTTAAATCTTCTTGAGTGTAATAACCAAAATAAGGGATACCGTCAGATTTTCGTCTTTTTATAGATAATCTAGTAGATTTTCTTTTTGATCCTATTTCTATTAAGCGAGGATACTTTTTTATTTCAACCCTCCAACCTTGATCATCAGTCAAGTGCCAGTGAAAAACATTAAGTTTAAGGAATGCCATTACATCAAGCACTTTTTTCACAATATCTTTACCGAAAAAATGACGTGCCTCATCTAGCATAAAACCTCTCCATGAAAACCGGGGATGATCTTGAATTTCTACGCAATGAATTTTCCATTCTATACTTACTTGTTGAGAAGATTCTATTTCAGGTGGAAGAAGCTGCCTAAAAGTTTGAATTCCATAGAATATTCCATTTGGTTTGATAGATTCTATTTCAATTTTACTAGTTAATACACTAAGCTTATAACCTTCTGTTCCAATCTGAGATACATTGTTTATTAATCTTAAAACGATGCAGTTAGTTATAGTATCTTTTTTAGAAAGTTCCTTTAAAATCAAATTAAAGCCTGTTGCAGGTTTTAATAAATTATTAAAATATTCAGCTTCTTTTTGGAGATTATAATCAAAATAAATAACTGTTTCATCATTTAATTCAAAATATCCTTCTTTTGGAGTAAGGTTTAATGGTTGTGGTATTATTGAAAAAAGAGCATCGTTAATCATAATATTTAAGAATAAATCTTCATACAATTTATTTTATATGAACGAATCTAACCAACCACATATAGAAGATGTTGACTTAGAGATTTTAAGAATCCTAAGTCAAGATGGACGTGAAACTTATCATGGTATTGCGAACACCTTAAAAAAATCTCCCGTAACTATAAAAAAACACGTAGAAGAATTAGAAAAGAAAAAGATAATTAAAGGATATGGGGCACAACTCGATTTAGAAAAACTAGGTTATAATATAATTGCCATTATAGAAGTTACTGTATCAAAAGGAAAAATGTTTGAAGTTGAAGGTAAAATTGCTGAAAATCCAAATGTTTTTGCTGTATATGATATTACTGGAACTTATGATGCCCTTGTATTTGCTAGATTCAAATCGCGGAATGAATTAAGTGCAATGATAAAAAAAATTCACACTTCCCCTTATGTCGAAAGAACAAATACTCATATAGTTCTGAATGTAATAAAAGAAGAAATCTCGTTAGTGAAATTACTTGATAAAGAAAAAATTAAAGAATAATAATATCGATTTGATCCATTATTACTTTGATTACTAAATTTGTCGGGAGTCTTCTCTTTTATTGATTAAATTTAATCTTTTTAACATGAGTGTAGGAATAATAAAAGTAAGTAAAAAAAATTTTTATGATTATCTTCTTCCTGATATCTCCCATTTAATCATCCCATTTTCGGAGTTCTTCAAAAATGAAGTTGATTACTTTATTTATGATGGAACGGAACAAATTCCATTCAAAGAAAAGGATCCTGAATTTATTGAAATTATGAAGAAAGAATTCCTGTAGATTCTGTTTAATTTAATGAATTTATTTTAAGCTATCTATCAATTCTAGAAAATCTGAATATGGAATAGCAGTCCAACTTTCTGCAAACATAGCTCCCGCATCCCGAGAAAGAAGCGAAACTTTTGCTGCTTCTTGTTCATCCTTAGCTTCAAAAATATCAATAAAGTCGTATGGACCAAGGATGGCATAATGAGCAATCCATTTAATGCTCGGAACTTTTTCTTTTACTAACTTTAACCACTTCTCACCTTGCTCCTTCCTTCTTTCAACCAGATCAGGATTTCGAAGTCTTGTTGCGAGTATATATATCGGCATAAAGAAAATTATTATAGCTATAAATAAAAGGTTTACCTTCTTTTATTACTAACCTAAAAATTCTTTTGGAAGTAAGGAATTAAGTGATTTGAAAGAACTATTTCCAAAGAAAGATTATTAAAATTACAATCACAAATGCAATAAATATAGCACACCATAATAACCAAAGAAATTCATCATGTTCTCTTAAATGATTTTTTTTATCAAGACTTATCTGTTCACCACATTTTGGACAATGTGAGGGTATTTCTCCCCAAAAATAATTCCTAAAAATGCC
>JBHLKA010000062.1:0-15157 GCA_048887145.1 Candidatus Hodarchaeota archaeon | reverse complement strand
CCATCAGGATTAGTAGCACTAACATTTATTATTGTTGGAGCAGTAGTATCGATTACGATATCCTTATTCGCACCAAGGGATCCTGCAGCTCCAGGTGTTGGAAGTGTTAAATCCGCATCAATATCTACTATATCTCTAATCGTTCCCCCATTTAGAGATAAAGCATTAGTTGAGGTGTAGTCAAGGTCAGATGCAGTATGTCCTGAAGCTATCGTATAGGTAAATGTTAAGGTATTGGTTCCACTTCCACTAGTATAATTTACAAGAATACCCGTATTTAAAGCAAGCTGTGGCGTCCCTGTCACATACACTGTTTCAGAAAAGATTACAGTAATGAATATATCTTCACCTATTGTATATGCTCCATTAGGATTAGTAGCACTAACATTTGTTATTGTTGGAGCAGTTGTATCGATTATGATATCCTTATTATCGCTGAGAGAATCAGCAGCTCCAGGTGTTGGAAGTGTCAAATCAGCATCATTATCTACTATGTCTCTAATCGTCCCGCCATTTAATGATAATGAGTCCGTAGCAACATAGTCAAGGTCGGAGGAGGTCTGTCCTAAGGCTACAGTATAAGTAAATATTAAGGTATCTGTTCCGCTTCCACTTGAATAATCTACCACAGTATCGATAGCTCCTGTTTCTAAAATAATTTGAGGTGTGCCAGTGACAAATACGGGTTCAGAAAAAATTACTGTTATTTCTATGATTTCTCCTATAGTATAAACTCCATCGGTTTTTGTGGAGCTGACACCAATTACTGTTGGAATAGTGGTATCAATGATAATATCCTTATTAAAACTAAGAGATCCTAACGCTCCTGGGGTTGGAAGTGTTAGAATTGCATCATTACCTCCCGCATCTTTAATTGTTCCTCCATTCAGAGATAAAGCATCAGTTGAAGTATAATCGAGATCAATGCTGTTATCTCCTAAGGCTACTGTATAAGTAAATGCCAATGTTAATGTTCCAGTTCCCCCAGTATAATATATTACGGCATCAATAGCTCCTGTTTCCAAAATAAGTTGAGGTGTACCCGTAACATAAACAGGTTCAGTGAAACTTATTGTTATTACTATAACTTCTCCTACTCCGTAAGATCCATCGAGTTTAGTCGAATTAACATCAAGAACCGCTGCAACTTCAGTATCTATTACTATATTTTTATTAGCACCAAGAGAACCAGCAGATCCTGGTGATGGAAGTGTTAAGACAGCATCATTTCCGACTCCATCTTGGATCGTTCCTCCATTTAAGGATAAAGCATTGGTTGAGGTATAGTCAAGATCAGATGAGTTATGTCCTATGATTACTGTATAAGTAAATGTTAATGTATTAGTCCCACTTCCACTACTATAAGTTGCAACAGCGTCTACAATACCTGTTTCTAGAGTAAGCGTAGGTACGCCAGCAACATATACAGTTTCCGAAAAAGTGATTGTGATAAAGATATCTGCTCCTATTCCATAAGTTCCATCAGGATTAGTAGCGCTGATATTCGAAACCGAAGGTCTTACACCATCAATTACAATGTCCTTATTCGCACCAAGAGATCCTGGGCTTCCCGGATTTGCAAGTGTTAAGACAGCATCATTTCCTACTCCATCTTGAATCGTTCCTCCATTTAAAGATAAAGCACTAGTGGAGGTATAGTCAAGATCAAGGATATTATCTCCTAAGGCTACAGTATAAGTAAATGTTAGTGTATCTGTTCCATCTCCACTGCTATAATCTACCACTGCGCCTGTGTTTAAAGTAAGCTGCGGTGTACCAGTAACATATACTGTTTCTGAGAATTTTATTGTTATATAGATTTCAGCACCTATTCCATAAGTTCCATCGGGATTAGTAGCATTAACATTCGAAACCGACGGTCTTATACCATCAATTACAATGTTTTTATTCGCACCAAGAGATCCTGGGGCTCCAGGACTTGCAAGTGTTAGGGTTGCGTCATTAGTTCCTGCATCTTGAATTGTTCCCCCATTCAAAGATAAAGCGTTAGTTGAGGTATAATCAAGATCAGATGAACTTTGTCCTGAAGCTACTGTATAGGTAAATGTCAATGTACCTGTTCCGGTTCCGCCGCTATAATCTGCATTAACACCTGTGTTTAAAGCAAGCTGCGGTGTACCTGTCACATACACTGTTTCTGAGAATGTTATTGTTATAAAGATGTCTGCTCCTATTCCATAATTACCATTAGGATTGGTGGCAGTAACATCTGAGATTGTTGGGGCAGTAGTATCAATTACGATATCCTTATTCGCACCAAGAGATCCTGCAGCTCCAGGTGCTGGAAGTGTTAAAATAGCATTAATATCTACTATATCTCTAATCGTTCCTCCATTTAGAGATAAAGCACTGGTTGAGGTATAGTCAAGATCGGGTGAATTCTGTCCTGAAGCTACTGTATAGGTAAATGTCAATGTAGCTGTTCCGGTTCCGCCACTATAATCTGCATTAACACCTATGTTTAAAGCAAGCTGAGGTGTACCTGTCACGTACACGGTTTCAGAAAAAGACACTGTAATAAATATATCTTCAGCTACCGTATATGTTCCATCAGGATTAGTGGCAGTAACACCTGAGATCGTTGGCGCAGTTGTATCGATTACAATATCCTTGTTCGCACCAAGAGAACCTGGCGTTCCTGGGGCGGGAAGTGTTAGATAAGCATTTAAACCTTCTGAATCTTTAATTGTACCCCCATTTAGTGATAAAGCATTAGTTGAGGTGTAGTCAAGGTCAGAGGAAGTATGTCCTGCAGCTACTGTATATCTAAATGTCAATGTATTTGTCTCATTACCACTATAATAATCTACTATAGCACCTGTGTTTAAACTAAGCTGAGGCGTGCCAGTAACATATACTGTCTCGGAAAATAATATTGTTATATCAATGATTTCACCAGTTGTGTAAGTTCCATCTGCTTTAGTGGAACTAACATCACTAACTGTTGGACTTTTTGCATCCACTATTATATCCTTATTCGCACCAAGAGAACCTGCAGCTCCTGGGGCAGGAAGAGTTAGATCAGCATCATTTCCAACAATTCCTCTTATTGTTCCACCGTTTAAACTTAAAGCAGTAGTTGAGATATAATCAAGATCAGTAGAATAGTGATCCAACGCAACCGTATAATTAAATGATAAGGTATCTGTTCCATCACCACTCGTATAATCAACTACTGCATCACTGTCACCCGTTTCCAGAGTGAGTTGAGGTGTACCTGTAACTTCAACCGTATCAGAAAAAACTATTGTGACTTCAATTGTTTCCCCTAATCTATAAGTACCATTAGGATTTGTGGAAGTGACATTACTTATTGTTAGTGGAGGCATAACATAATTATTTATGAAAGTGTTTCCTACACTATTTTCTACGATGGCATATTCAGTATTAGCAATAAAGGAGTTACCTGAAATAAGATTAGAATCACTATAATTCAGACAAATTCCGTATGTATTTTCTTGCAGTAAATTCTCCAATATATCATTATCGTCACTCGAATACAAAGAAATTCCACAGTAATTTTTCGAACAATTATTCTTAATTAATGTTGCAACACCAACAACGGTATCTAACCTAATTCCAGCATCCGAATTAATGAGTTTACAATTTGTAATCTTAAAGTATTGATCAGGAGCAGAGCTATTACCAATTAAGATACAACTACCACTTCCACCATCAATGGTCACGTCTTCAATAATATAAGGATCACTTAAACTTCCTGAACCACTGCACCATGCCCTCGTAGATGCCCAAATCCAACTTTTACTTCCAAATGTTTGACTTCCATCAATATGAATTTTGGATCCGTCATGCAAGGGATTTCCAACGATTGGAAGGCTGTCATTCCTTGCAGGATTTCCTGCGATATAAGTGAAAGGGGTTTCTCCAATTCCATCACCATCCGAATCCACACCAGTATAATTATCCCAATAATTACCGATCTTAGTATTATTCCAATCATTATAGAAAAATCCGGGAAAATCTTCAGCATGTTTTTCATTATCGATAAAATAATTCTTGTACATAAGGTTATAGCCACTACTACCATACAATCTTAGTCCTACTAAAGAATTATTTTTTATTAAATTCTCATAAATATCGTTATACATACTATTAGTCGAAATAAGAATTCCATAATCGTCATTAAAGCACGCTTCATTCTTATAAATGAAATTATAGCTACTCTCTCGTAAAACTATCCCATGATAACTATTATAATTAACCAAATTTTTAAAGATATAATTATCCTCATTATCACTTTCGCCAACCGTTGGTTGATCTAACCAGATACCACAATAATTATTCTCATTTAAAATATTTTCAGCGATCGTATTATTTGTGCTATCGCGTAGGTATATTCCTGCTTCATTAGCAGTACAATTGCTTTCTCTGATTGTTCCATTATGAGTAGATATTAGTTTAATTCCCCCGTCAGTACCTCCTAATGCTGAATTATAAACGCTACAATTCCTAATTATGAAATATTTGATAGAATTTGTAATTAAAATACCACTACCAGTACCTTCTGCATCAACTGTCACATTTTCTATAATATACGGATCAGCCCAGGTTCCAGAACCACTACACCAATCTTGACTTGCTGCCCAAGTCCAATTTTTAGCACCAACTCCAGTTTCAGTGTCATTAATATAAATCTCGTTAAGCAACCAATACCCTGAGGTTTTTGTATCATATTTCGTATCCTTCTCTTCAGTGTTACCCAATGAATTTTCAGAAGTCAATGGATTAGCTGTTGAGACTAAAATAAAAAAGCATAGAAGTATTGCAATAATAGCTATTTTTTCAATTTTTTTCATTTTTAAAGTTCAACCCTCTTTTTATAGATTTTAATAATATGTTAATTGTTTAATATAAAAATATTTAAACTTTTTCGTGGACCTATCTTTTTTTTTTTAAAATAAAAAGTATGGTGAGTGGACAGTTTTAAAATTTAATTTCAAGTGCGATAAAAAAAAAAGAAAAAGATGGGCTATAAATAAAGAAATTATCTTTTTTTTTTATAATAATTTGCAATCGACTAATAGTTTAATGGTAAAAAGTAAGATATTAAGTTTAAAGATTTACCCCAATTAAAAATTTGAGTATAAATTTTTTTTTTCTAAATCGTGATTTGTTATAAAAAGAGCTTCTCTCCCTCTCTAAGCGAAAGATTTAAATACTTATAAAACATAAGTATAGATCGACTACTAAGTCATTTGAAGAAATTCAAAGGTGGTTAATAAAAACTAGAAAAATGTGTTTAATCAATGGAATTAGACGACAGTGATTGCCGGTATTCTCTATTGATTGCTGGGATCCTGGTGGCAACTATCTTTTCAATATTCCTGGTTATCGCATTAGGAGCTTGGGGCCATAGTGTCTTCTCCGGAACTGGAATTGAACCGGTTCCCGGGGGGTTACCGTTAAGTAGTGGAGAAGATCCTACGGATAATAATACATCATTGGATGATATTCTCTCCGGGGTAGACTTCCTACCTGTAACTGACGGATGTATGCTTGAAGACCTTGACACAGAACCCGGCTGGGTTTACATTCATGATTTTAATGTCCCTGATCCATTACCATTATGCTTAACCGGATCGTTAGGCGGCGCTACCGTAATCTCTTACGGCGGCTATGACTTCTTTGGAGGCACTGGAATGATCTTCCAAGGCAAGTCTGATGCACCTCTATGTGAAAAATTAGTTGGTATGTTTGATATTGTCGTAACTGGTCACGATTTAGACTATCCACCTGAACACTGTCCTTGGGCAGATCCATGCTGCATGGTGGATATCTGGACTGTCGAGTTTATAGTCGACGGATGCGTCCAGTTAGACAGCAACCACGCTCCAAATATAGTTGGAGATTGTTGCCAAGTATTTGATTTATGTGACGGAGTCCCAGATGACCTCGATAAGTGGGTTGATCTCGGATTCATTACCTGCTGGAGTGGCTGTGAAAAGCCTGATCAAGACTTCCAGATAATATAGGCGTACATATAGTATGCTACCGGAGTCCCCCAACTCCCGATTGTTATTAATCGCCAGTTAGAATGCAATTATGCATTTTTAATTCCCCCCTCTTTTTTTTCTTTTTTTTTTTTTAAAAAATCCTTATAATGTGTTAGATCAATTTTTAAAATTCTATATTTAACACTCTAAATCCAAAATTTTTTTACATCTAAAATAAGTATATATATAAGAATCAGTTTATTAAATATACCTTCAAATGAATTAATTTAATGATTAAACTTAAAAAAAGAAGTTGAATTATTAATAATTGCATAATAGAATTTAATCGCATAATAGAAATTCAACATAAAGATGAGGTATTGTGGAATCTAATTTACAAGCTATAGATAAAATTGGAAAAACGATTGCAGATCGATTAATTTCAGCTGGAATTGACACTGTTGAAAAACTTGCTAACATTGAAATTAATAAGTTATTAAAAATAAAGGGTATAGGCAAATCAACAGCACATAAATATAAAGAATATGCTAAAAAACTCCTCAAAGAATTAAATAAAAATAAAGTTACAGATATAGAGTATGTTTCTTCAAAACATAATAAAGAAACCATATCAGGTCAAAATGCTCAATTAAACGTAATAGAAAAAAAAAGTGAAGATCATCAGACGAAAAGCATTAATTTGGAAAAAAGTGCTTTTAAAGCGAACTCAAGACATAAGGAAAAGGAAAATATGAGTTCAAAACAAAGAACAAGTGTATCTAAAACCAAAAGTGCTAAAACAGATATCAAGAAGGATTATGCTAAAAAAAAAGAAGTTAAAATAGGTTATGCTAATAAATTTTTTAAAGAAGACGAAATCCAAAGAATTAGGTTCCTGCACTTTAGGATAAGTAATATTGAAGATTTAATAAATAAAGAATCATATAAAGAGATTCCTCCAAATGTAAGGGACTTATTCTACGAGTACTTAGGTTTATTGAACAAAAATTATAAAACTAGAAATCATAATTTAATTCTTCGAGATTTAGATTTAACTCAGAAATATTTTGACCCGCTCGAGAATAAAGATATAAATATATATGATATTATGTTTGAATGTGCTCGAGCATTATGGGTTATGGCAAAAACTTTTAATCTACTTTCAGAAAGTTATGAGAATAAAGAAGAATGGGAATATGCTATAGCGGCTATGTTTCAATGTAGTAAAGCATATAAAACAGCTTCATATTTTAGTGCGGCTGCTATTCATCAAGAACTAATTGGAACAAGCTTAAACGCAAATAATTTAGAATTAAAAGCAGAAGAATCACGTATTCTCGCCCAAAGCTTGGCATCAATTTGTGAAGAAAATAAAAAAAATTATTTCCTTGCATCTAATCTTTATAGTGGTTTAAGTTCCTTGTCAAAAAGGTTATATTATTTAGAGTATTTCGATGAAAAAAAGAAGTTACAATTAAAAGCTCAGTATCATTACGATTTGGGTAGAGCTTGTAATTTATATGCCTTAGGAATTTCAGAATCATTAGGAATTAAACCTAAGAAAGGTGAAAAAGACAAAGAGACAAAAAGATTTCTTCAAAAGGCTATTTATTACTATTCAGAAGCAGAAAAAATCTGGGAATTCTTGCTTAATAATTTTAAAGATATTACGAAGGAAGAAAAAGATGATTTAAAAAGAAATTTATCTATTGTTAATGAAAATATAATGGAAATTGATGAAGAAGTTATGGCTTATGACTATTTAAAGGATATCCCAGATCCTAAGCCAATTTTAGGTGTTCCAGAAAATATTACCATAGTATTACCGAAATCAATAAATTATTTAACAAATTTTCCATACAAGGAAACTGATATTGCATTGTTAAGAAAGTTTAAAAACATTAAGTTTGAAGATAAATATCCAATGAATAAAAAAAGAGAGATTCTGAATAAAAAAGCAGCTGCAGGTAGAGTCATAAAAGAGTTAAAAGTATTATTCGAAAATGATGAAATAGAAATCGATAAATATACAGAACTTTTAGAAAAATATACTTCAAAATATAAAATGTTAGATAGCATCCTCTATAAAATAGATAATATTCCAGAAGATAAGAATTCTAAAGAATAAATATAGAACTCAATTTTAAAGATCATAAATTGAAAGTTGAGCTTGAATGTAAAGTTTTTAAATTATATTAACCTTTTATTATTTATTCAATTTAAACATCTTAAGAGGGTATCTAATAGATGGGGAAGGGAACAAAATCTATTGGAAGGATATTACGTACTTCCTTATTTTACATAATTCTTTTAGTAATTTTATATATCTTCTTTCTAAGTAAGGAAATTGGCCTTCTCCTATCAGCAATTCTTTTAACAGGATTTATAATCTCTTATATACCGTCTCTTTCTTCTAAAAGAAGATTGATTAAATTTTTGAATCAATATGACAAAATTGAGGATAAATTCATTGCAAAAAAACTGGATCGTTCTGTGTCTAAAATTAGATCCCAGATGCATAATCTTTCTAAACGTCAAAAACATAAGAAATGGTTAATCGTTTTTTTAAATAAACGCTATATTTACTATAGTCAAGATACGATTGAGAAATTTTTATATTTATACGAGAATGGATATCATGAGAAAAAAATTTTAGAAAATATGAAAAAGAAATCCGACCTAAAAACAAGAGCAGAAATAAAAGCCATTGAAGATGCACTTAGTAGTAATAAAAGATTAATAGATAATAATAAAAAGATTATAGGAAAAAAATCTATAACTTCAGTTGAGACTTAAGACTTTTTCTAATATTTTATTTAATTAAATTAATAATTTGTTGATATACTTCTTGCTGATTTTGAAAAGTTAGATCAAATTTATGCAAATTCGGGACATTATAAAATACTTCAATACATGGATGTTTTATGTTCCTACCTATAGTTGCGATTATATTAAATTCCTTCTGAAAAATATTGACTATAAAATTTTGAAATTTTTTTGAAAATAACTCCATTTTACCAATTTCGTCAATAATCATAAGATCTACTTGCTCAAAATTAAAATTCTCTAAATTTGATATAACCTTTTCAAATTCATCTATAAATACACTATATTTACCCAATTTGTACTTAGTCTTGTATTCTCCGATTCTTGCAAATCGAAGTCTTATACCAGAAGAAATTTCTTCAATGTCAAATCCAATTCTTCTACTTTTTTCTCTAACTTCTGGAGTTAGAAACCCTTGTACTCTAAAATCCTTTTTAAAGCAATAATCAATTAGTTTTAAAATGAGGGTTGATTTTCCACATCTTGGGGGGCCAGTTATAAGAACTTTTAAAACCATAATAAATTAAAATCGCAAAAATAAGCTGAATTTCGTTTATTTATTTTTCTTATTTAATTCTTGAAATTTAATCAATAATTTCTTTTGTTCTTCTGAGATCTCTTTTGGAATTTCAATTCTAACAATAACATATTGATCTCCCTTCGCTTTTCCTCTTAAATAAGGTACACCACGATTTTTAATTCTAAACTCAGTTCCATGTTGAGTTCCCGCTGGAA
Organism: Candidatus Hodarchaeota archaeon; assembly: GCA_048887145.1. Taxonomy (GTDB): domain Archaea; phylum Asgardarchaeota; class Lokiarchaeia; order Sigyniarchaeales; family SOKP01; genus SOKP01. The sequence goes on along the minus strand of JBHLKA010000062.1, from coordinate 5,621 downwards.
TAGTTAGCTCTTTTTCAGTTAGTTGATTATTTTTATAATCTAGGGTTAGAACTTTTATTTTTCCTCCCAAAATGGCAGTTACTAAATCAATATTCATTGGTGTATAAAGATCATTACCACGTCTTATAAAATTCTCATTTTCTATAATTCTAATTCCTAAGTAAAGATCCCCAGGAATGGCATTTACTGAGGGTACATGACCAGCGCCCTGTACTTTAAGATGAACTCCATCCTCTACTCCTGGTGGAATATTCACATGGATTGTTTTAGTTTCTGGTACGACCTTTTTTCCCTTACATACTTTGCATTTTTTTTCAAATATTTTTCCTGTTCCCATACATTTATTACAGCCTGTAGTTCGAATAATTGTACTGAATCCTTGTCTCGTCACTGTTTGAACTTGTCCTGTTCCCTTACAATCGTCGCAGTTCTTAACACTTGAAGGATCCTCTGCTCCCGTGCCTTCACATTCATCACAAGGAGTATATCTTTGAATGATAACATCTTTCTTTACACCAAACATAGCCTCTTCAAAAGTAATCTCAATATAATCTTCAATATCTTGGCCAACCTCCCTCTGGGGTCTTGATCTTGGTCTTGCTCTTGATCCAAAAAAACTCCCAAATCCAAAATCATCATCACCAAAAATACTACTACCACCAAAAATAGATCTAAAGAGTTCATCTATTCCTGGAATTCCACCGCTAAAGAAATCACTCATATCAACATGTACTCCACTAAAACCAAATCTATCATAATTATTTCTTTTTTGAGGGTCTACTAATACTTCATATGCTTCTTGAAGTTCGATGAATTTCTCCTTTGCTTTAGGATCTGTTTTGTTCATATCTGGATGAAGTTTTCTAGCTAACCTACGATACGCTAATTTAATTTGATCTGTTGTGGCATCCTTAGATATTCCCAATACTTCGTAATAATCCCGTTTTTTGGAAGACACTTCTTTCACTTATATTAAATCTATGTTCTATATATTATTACAGTCTTATGAGATTGCCAGTTTATTAAGTAAAATATATTCTAAAATTTATTTTTTTAGGTAATTGATTATTGAAATATAATGATATGGTCCTATTAATTTTTTAATAGCCATCTAAAAAATTGATTTCGATTTAATAAAACATATAATAAAACTAATAAGATTATAAAGAGCTTAAATAAAAACCTGACATAAGTGTACAATATAACAAGGAAATATTTTGAAATTGAAATACTTTTATAAAACTTAACCAAATATTGATATACTAAATCTTACTTTTAAAAAAACTTCAAAATGGTGCATAAGTAATGGCATGGACCCCACCAAGTAAATTTATTGTGGTTATAACCTTTCTTTTATGGATATTTGGACTATTTATCTTACTCGACATGTCTGTTATATTTTGGAATGATCTTATATTACCCAGCATTCATCTTTTTGGGTTAGCAAATTTTCAGTCATGGCTGCTAATTGCTATAATAGTATTCTTTTTCTCTTGGCTGCTATTTTTCGTCGCTATAAAAGTAAAAGGTTTGTAAATCTATAAATAAAAACTTTTTTTATTCTTTTTTAGAATAAATTCTCTTAAACCTATATATAATCCAAAAAAATTTAAATAATATAAAAAAAGAAAAAATTCATTTTCTTTACAGAAAAAACGCGAAATTTAATCCTCGTCCCAATCGACATCTACTACTTTCTTCTTTTTATCTTCTTCTTCCTTTTTATATGTCGCACCACCTTCTCCGGTACCTCTCGCCTCTCCTGGGGGTGCACCGCCCATACCGCCTGGTGGAACGCCACCCATACCACTTGCAGCTCGTTGGGCTTGTTCAGCAGCTTGTTGATATACTTGGTCTTGGGCTTGGGAAGCATAAATTCGTTGAGAAAATCCGTACATAGATTTTTGTAAATTTTCGATACCCATTTTAATTCTATTTACATCATCAGTTTTTATGTCTTCCTCTAAAGATTTAATTGCTGTTTCTATTTCAGTTTTCTCATTCTGTTGTATTTTATCTTTATTGTCTTCCATTAATTTCCTTGTTTGGTAAATCATTGAATCAGCATTATTTTTAGCTTCAATCAATTCTCGCACTTTCTTATCTTCTTCTTCAAACTTTTCAGCATCTCTAACTTTTTGTTGGATTTCCTCTTCACTTAAACCTTTAGCGCCTGTAACTGTAATACCTGTTTCTTTTCCAGTTCCTAAGTCTTTAGCAGTAACATGGACTATACCATCAGCATCAATAGAAAATTTTACCTCTATTTGAGGCATGCCTCGAGGAGCAGGAGGTATACCAGTTAGATGAAACATTCCTAATGATATATTGTCTTTAGCCATTGCTCGTTCTCCTTGCAAGACATTGATAGTAACTGCTGGTTGATTATCTGCTGCTGTACTGAAGATTTGTTTTTTCTCAGTTGGTATAGTAGTGTTTCTTTCTATTAATTTAGTAAAAACACCACCTAAAGTTTCTACGCCCAATGATAATGGAGTAACATCTAATAATAGTAGATCTTCTACATCCCCCGCAATAATTCCTCCTTGAATTGCTGCTCCAATTGCTACACATTCCATTGGATCAACTGAATGTTCTGGTTCCTTTTTGAAGAATCTTTTAAATCGTTCTTGAACAGACGGCATTCGAGTTGGCCCACCAACCAATATGACTTTATCCACATTGTTAGGAGGAATTTTAGCATCTGATACAGCTCTTTGCATAATAGGATCTAACCTTCTCAAGGTTGGTTCAATTAGTTGTTCTAATTTAGCTCTGGTAAGTTCCATTTCTAAATGAACAGGGTTTCCTCCTTTTTGCGTAATATAAGGCAAATTTATTTGGGTGGATAATGTTGTAGATAATTCTATTTTTGCTTTTTCAGCTGCATCTTTAATTCTAATCATAGCTTTATTATCTCCTTTTAGATCAATTCCTTCTTTCTTTTTAAACTCCTCAGCAACCCAGTCAATTATGGCGTTATCCATATCGGTTCCACCAAGTTGAGTGTCTCCAGCTGTAGATAGGACTTCTACAACCCCTTCACCATACTCCATTAAAGTAATATCAAATGTTCCTCCGCCCAAATCTAAAACACATATTTTATAAAGCTTGTCCTTCGTATCTTTATCAAGACCGTAAGCAAGGCACGCTGCTGTTGGTTCGTTAATCATTCGTACAACTTCTAATCCAGCAATCTCACCAGCGTTTTTTGTAGCTGTTCTTTGAGCATCATTAAAGTAAGCTGGCACAGTAATAACCGCCTTTTTTACTTCCTCACCAAGATATGCTGATGCATCATTTTTTATTTTAGTGAGTATCATTGCACTAATTTCTTCAGGAGAAAACGCTTTCCAATCTTTTCCAACTTTAATTTTAGCTTTATATGATAAGCCCATCTTACGTTTAATCGCGGTTACAGTACCATCGGGATTTGAAACTGCCTGGCGACGAGCAGGTTCCCCTACTATTTTACGGCCATTCTCATCGAAGGCTACGTATGATGGGAAAGCTTTCCCTCCCAATGTTCGACCTTCGGCAGCAGGAATAATCTCAGGTTTTCCAGTACCGCCTAATACAGCACATGCGCTATTTGAAGTACCTAGGTCAATTCCGATTACTCTTTCTTTCTTTTTAGGTTTTTCTGTTTTTTCTTCACTCATGATAAAACTCCACTTTACTCAGATTATTAATCAATATAATTCAATTATAATATAATATTTTTGTTCTACATTATTTCCTATTAAAATAATAATTAATGGTAAAATTTAAAATTTTTATGATATAGAGATCATTATAAAAATTATTTTTAAACTGGATATTATAAGTTATTAAAACTAAATCTTTATGAAATATAAAGAGATGCTAAAATGACTCCGAAAAAGAAAGATAAAGAAGAAAAAGAGGTAAAATATCAAGTAAACAATGAAATTAAATCAGATGATTCTCAAAAATCAAAAGATAAAGTAGAAGGCGAATCAATAGAAAAAGAGCAAACTGAAATTAAACAGATTGAAGGCGAAGAACCTCAAAAATTAGAATATTACTCCAAAGATGATTTACTTGGAAAAATTCAAGACTTAGAAAAAAAACTTAAAGAGACTGATGGAAAATTATCCCAGTATCAAAATCAAGCAACTGATTGGAAGGATAAGTACATGCGCCTTCAAGCAGAATTCGAAAACGCCCAAAAAAGATGGGAGAAAAATCGCCAAGATTTAAGAATTCAATATACTGCTTCAACACTAAAAACCTTCTTACCATTATATGATTCCTTTAAAAAAGCCCTTGAAAATGAAAATCCTCAGAATGATATATTAAAAGGCTTTTATGACCAATTCATGAATATCTTAAAATCTCATAAAGCGGAACCAACAAAAGTGAACGTAAACGATACTTTTGACTATAATTATCATGAAGCCTTAAGTTCTGTCGAGAGAGATGATGTACCAAATAATACCATCATAGATGTCATCCAAGATGGATGGAAATTGGATAAAGAAGTAATTCGGTATTCAAAGGTGATAATCTCTAAAGAACCTAAACCACCAGAACTAGAGCCAGAACTAGAAGAAAAGGGTGAAAAAGAAGAAATCAAAGAAGAGCAAAAACTAGAAGAAAAAGAGAAACCAGAAAAACAGCAAGAAGATTCTAAAGAAAGTGAAGCAAATGAATTAAAGGATTGAAAAAGATATTAAATTTTTAGTTTATAAAAAATGTAATTATATTTTTGTAATTTTTAATTAGTTTTGTTGTTCTCCTTATTGTTTATAATCAAAATCTATTTTTACCTAAACTCTTATTCAAAGTGTTAGGGATAAAAAAATGAATAAAATTAGAAATGTAAAATTAACCTTGAAAAGCCGACCAACTATGGAAGGAGCGGGAGTTAGGTTAAAACGAGCTTTTGGATATGCAGATCCATCACTAGATCCTTTTTTACTCTTAGATGACTTCCATTCTGATAATCCCAATGATTATATTGCAGGGTTTCCTTGGCATCCACATCGTGGAATAGAGACAATTACTTATATGCTTCATGGAAAAGTTGAGCATAGTGATAGTTTAGGAAATGGAGGAGTCATTGAAGCTGGCGATGTTCAGTGGATGACGGCAGGTTCAGGGATAATTCATCAAGAAATGCCAAAAAACGATGCCAATGACCCAAAATTAGCGGGATTTCAATTATGGGCGAACTTACCTGCATCAAATAAAATGATGGATCCACGATACCGAGAGGTTAAAAAAGAACAAATACCTGAAGTTTCTATTAACGATAACGTAAAAGTCAAAATCGTTGCTGGGGAAATAAATGGAGTCAAAGGACCTGTTGTAGATGTAATCACTAAACCAGAGTATTTGGATGTTACTATGGATCCCAATTCAGAATTTAAGCATTCAATTAAGGAAGGAAATAATGCTTTTGCCTATGTAATAGAAGGAAAGGCTTATTTCGATGAGGATAGTGAGAGTACTGTTGGAGAAGAAAATCTTTTAGTTTATAGAGATGGAGACCATGTTTTAATAAGAACTACAAACAAGAAAGTTCGATTTCTTTTAATTTCTGGAAAACCTATAAAAGAACCTGTTGCGTGGCGTGGTCCCATAGTAATGAACACTGA
>JBHLKA010000061.1:13929-15239 GCA_048887145.1 Candidatus Hodarchaeota archaeon | reverse complement strand
ATCATTCTCTTGTGCCCTTTAGGGCATTCTCCATAGGTACAATCATAAAACCCCTCATCCCATTCTTCTTCTAATTTGTAATGGTTCCAACAATAGATTTTATCACAGTCTGGACAGTAAGCATCTATACCTTCATATGAATGATATTTCTTCATAAATTCATGAACTCTTGCAATATTATCGTTTTCCAAAATCTCAAACAATTCATCTGCTAATCCTTTATTAAGTGAAGTACCACAAATAATCCCTCTGTAAAGGAGTTTTTCTTCTTTATCAAACTGACCAACACCTATTTTATAATCAACAGCTATTTCACCACAAATAGAACATGGAAGTTGGTATTCATGATTAGATTTTTTTTTAACTCTTGGAATAGGCCTTATTATTCTTATTTCTGGTTCCATTAACTTATATTCGCGTTGAAAAGCATTCCAGCATTTTTCATATACTACTTTAGCTTTTGTTATCAATTTTGATAAGTTTTTTTCTTCTTCAAATATTTTTAATTCACTTATAGACTTGGCTAGTGAACTTTTAGCACGATATAATAATCCCTTAGAATCATCCAAATGGTTCTGCATCCCTCTCACCGTAAAATGGAGCATTTCCCAAGCTTTTACTGTGCTGAAATAGAATTTTTTCGCATCTGAAATCCATATATTCCTTGTTCCATTGTCGATATCATCATCGGAGTTTAAGAATCCAATAATTTCGTCCTTTACATCCTCGAGTTCTTGTATATAATCACGAATTTTCCAAATTCTTTCCAAATTTTCATTATTGATTTTATTTAATTTGGTTTCATTCAAAATAATACACCCTCTTTTCCATTATAATAAAGAAAATAATAATATTTAAGTGATTCAATTAATTTTTTGGAAAAAGATTCTTTTTTTCCCTTTTATTAGGTTTTTTTCCTTTTTTATGGGAGGATTTAAGATTTACAAGAGTTATTCCTAATATAACTAAGAACAAGGCAAAAGGATAGATAAAAACATCGAATTCCTCTCGTAAAAACAAAGCAGAGAGGATTACTCCAAATAAAGGCACTAAAGTTTGGAAAATTGCTGCCCTACTAGCATCCAAGCGTTTAACTCCTTCTAAATAGAATGTGTAAGCCCCTACTGTAGATAGAAATGCTAGATAAGCAATTCCAATCCATATTTGCGATGGAATGCTTAGGTATTCCAATGGATTAAAAAATTCTGGGCTAATTAGTAAAGCTATAGGGGTGGTTATTAAAAATCCGAAAAATGATACCCATGTTATTATCCATAAAGAGCTTGGTTGATAGGAATTTGGATTTAGTT
>JBHLKA010000061.1:0-13829 GCA_048887145.1 Candidatus Hodarchaeota archaeon | reverse complement strand
GGTTATTAAAAATCCGAAAAATGATACCCATGTTATTATCCATAAAGAGCTTGGTTGATAGGAATTTGGATTTAGTTGGGTTTTATTCAAAAAATAACGTGAAGTTACCGTATATATAGCGTAAGCAAATGCTGCTGCCAATATCAATATATCTCCAAGAATACGATTTGAAACATCTACATTTGGAGAAAATCCAGCTACAATGATGACAGCTATAAATGCCAAAATAGTTCCGATAACTTTTTTCCATGTAAAAAATTCCGTTTTTAAAAATGCACTGGAAAAAATAACAACCCAAATAGCGTTGGTTGCGACCATTATACTTGCATCACTTGCAGCTGTGAAAATTTCACCTAAAAGATAACCTGTTTGATAAAGTGTTACAGATAGTAACCCCATTAAAGTTAAAATTCTCCAATTTTCCTTAGCAAATTTCCAATTTAAAGTTCTTTCCTTATATTTAAGAATTAGAAAAAAACATATTATCGCCATTAAATAACGAATTACTGCTATCATCAGTGGTGGTATAGTTGCCTCTTCAGTTACTAGCCATCGGCCTAATGGCCAAGTACCTCCCCAAATAACTGCAGTAATGACTAATAAGATGTAAGCTATAAATTCTTGTTTTTTATTAGCATTTAATTTCGAATTCAATAATGCATCTCCAAAATCAGCTTTTACACTATAATTATCCTAAATTTTTGGTTAAATATATAGATTTAATCTTAAAAGGATTACTATTTAATCAATACTTTCTATATATTTTAACCTTTAAATATGCTCCAAGAGCTGATAGCTTGTTATACATACATACCTTCAGGAGGAGGTTTATAGTATGGAGTTCTATATCCATACATCTCTCGTAATATCTCTCTTAAGGTTCTAAAATCAGTTGTTCTAAAAATATCGTTCCAATCTATATTTTGTGGATTATATCCTGCTTGATCATAGATTCTACGTTTGACAGGATCGATTAGTGTATCATATGCTTCCTTTATTTCGATAAATTTATCCTTTGCATAAGGATCATTCTTATTAACATCTGGATGATATTTTTTGGCTAGTTTCCTATATGCTAGTTTAATTTCCTTTTCAGTTGCGTCTTTTTCAATCCCTAAAAGTTCATAATAATCTTTATTCTTATTCATATATCTTTGTATTAAAAGAAAATTAGGATATATAAACATATAGCTGATGTAATAATGAATTTTTAACACCATTTTTTTAGTTTAGAAGTAATTTAATGAATTCTTTTTTGAGATATAAACAAATCAATAGAAATAAAAAATGAACAAAATTGTATTAGAATGGGTGAAATTCTTAAACAATTTTTATTATATGAAAATTTATTAAATTATTAAGAAAATGAAAATATGTTTTATTAATCCAGCGCCTCGTTCATATATAACTGAAAGGGGACATGAAACTACTGGGGCGTATCCACCCTTAGGAATTCTCTATGTTATGGGTTATTTAAAGAGAGAAGGATATGATTGCAAACTTATCGACCAGCATGCAACAAAAATTCCTACCACTCAAGTTCTTGAAAAAGTTAAAAAAATCGATCCTGAAATTATTGGATTTAACACCTTGACAGATATAAACCATGGCAGGCGGGCTACTTTTATAGCTAAAATCATAAAGAATTGGAATCCAAATGTAAAAATTGTTTTTGGTAACTGTCATGCTACGTTTAACCATGATAGAATATTAAGGAAATATCCTTTTGTAGATATTTGCGTTAGGGGAGAAGGAGAAATAACATCTTATGAATTGGTAAGAGCTTTAGAAAAGAACCGAGATTTAAAAAATGTCCTAGGAATTACATATCGTGAAAATGGAAAAATACATATTAATTCAGATCGCCCTTTAATCAAGAATCTTGATGAGTTGCCATTTCCTGATAGAGATGCATGTAAAGACATTGATTATCGTCAAAATTACGGAGGATTCAATGCAGATTACGGAAAATTCATCACAATTCAATCAAGTCGCGGTTGCACATTCAACTGTGCTTTTTGTTGTCAAAGTAAATTATCTAGAAGGCAATGGAGAGCTAGATCAATTCCTTATGTTATAGAGGAGCTAGAGTGGTTAGATAGTGCAGGTTATACAAATCTATACTGGGTGGATGATAACTTTACTAATAATCCTCGTAGAGCTATCAAGTTATTTCGAGAAATGCAAAAGAATAAATTTAATTTTATTTGGGTCTGTGATCAGCGCGTAGATCTTGTAAGTGATTTACTACTTTATGAAATGCGGAAAGCAGGATGCCGATCAATCGCTTTTGGCATAGAAAGCGCTAACCAAAGAATACTTAACTACTTCAATAAAGGAATCACACCAGAAATGGCGATTGAAGCAACTAATAAGGCTAAAAAAAGAAATATTGACTTTATTTTAGGCACTTTTATTGTGGGAGCACCAACAGAAACTTTGGAAGAAATTAAAAAAACATTAATGTATGCCCAAAAACTAGAGATTGATTTTCCACAATTTCATATTTATGGTGCTATTCCTGGAACAGAAGTTTGGGATAATTTAGTTCGTGAAGGGAAAATTGATCCTGAGAAATATTGGGAAAATGGTGTTAAAACATTAGTCCCACCTCTTGAAATTGTAGAAAAAGAAGTAAAGAATGCATATTTTAAATTTCTTATGCGTCCAAAATACATTTTTAATCAAATTTTACAAACATTAAAAAGTATTTATAGATGGAGAATTATACAGTCAAATCTAAAATATATTTCGAATTACAGAAACTTCAAAACGATTTATGATTTTATAAGTGGTGCATGGACGCATGGAGATAATTTATCAATATAATAATTGTCATGAAATTATTGAATCATTTTGTTTGAAGATTATTTTTCTTTTTGATATTTACAACTTTGTAGACTTCCACAATTTTATAAGAGGATTAATATGAATTGGTGCTGTTCACTTCTGTTAAACTTTTTTGCTAAAATAAAACTTAATAAATTTATTCCAGCTTTTAAATTCTATAATAATAAAAATAACTCAAATAAAAAGGAATCTAATTTTAAATCCTTAAGGAGTTTCATATTATTAAAGAGGTAAGCATACACATTTTCTTCACTGAAATATTTCAAGCATAAATTATTGCCTTTCACATCCTTCAAAATTTTAATAATTTCAGTAAGTAATGATTTTAAATAGCTTAAAACTAAACCAATATCACATTTAATTAATTTTTCATCGATGATATTAAACCAAGATTCTTTTGAAAAAGTGATATTTTTCAATTCAGTCTGATTCTTAAACTTTTCTTGATTCTTTAACTTTTTATATTTTTCTTCGATACTATTTAGAATTGAATTTTTAGATTTTGAATACATTTTATTTTCGATAATATTTCTAATTAAGATGAATATTTGTTGAAATATCCCAAGGATATCAAAAAAATCAGCAACCTGAGCTAAAGTCTCTACCTCCTCCCATTGATTGTAATAATCTTCAATAACCTTAATAAAAGGAGTAAAAATCCCTATATTTCCGTCCCAGATTTTTACCCTCTTTAACAGATCTAATTCAAATTTTTTTATGAATGCTTCTTTTATTACGTTTAATCTTCCAATTAAAATCTCTGTTTTAATAAGTTTTGTCCCTGCTGCCACAAAAAGTAAATTATAATCTTGTGCTAATGTATATACCCATTTAAGACCTCCCATTTCTATAGATTCCAAAGATTGGTGAAACTCTTCCATAGAAAAATGGTGAAAAGCAGTTAAAAAACCAGAAACTATATCTTCATCCGCATCAGTTTTCAAAAATGATTTATATAATAATTTTACTCCTGAATCACTATCCAGAATCCAAATAATCATGATTAACTAGTTACTTCAATAATTGCTTAAAATTCTTATACACTTAGACTTTAAATAAATATTTCTTTCTATTTAGGTTATTGGACTGGTAATAAATAACAAAATTATTCTCTTGGAATTATTTTGCTGTTAGTAAAAGAATAGATCTTAAAATATTTAAACTTAAGATAATAAATTTTGGATCTAAAAGTAATGGTTAAATTTGTCTTAAAGGTAGTAAATTTCCACATTTATGGCATTTAGTATAAAATATTTTAATTTTTTCTCCACAATGAATACATTTTAAGATATTTGAATCTTGATTTATTTCATAGAATTCTTTCTCATACTTTTCCTGATAATATCCCTCATACAAAATCTCTCTTATCCATTCTATATATGGAATCCAAACTAGTGAATTTTCTGGCTTTATATAAATGACTCCATTTTTCGAGTGGTGAATATACTTTTTTGGGTAAAATTCCATTCTCTTCAGATATTTTCGACTTTGAAAATAATAATTTATAAAAATACCAATAATCAGAATAAGTAGAGAAAAATTAACCCAAAAGTTCTCAATTAAAATCCACATAAAAGAAAAAGCCATAATAATATAAAAAATCGACTCAATATTTTTTCTTTTGTAATTTTTATTAAATCTTTTCCATCTTTGGAATTCTAGGCTGCATTTTAAACAAATAGGTACATAAAGATTTGATTTACTTTTTCTAAATTTCTTAATCTTACTTTTGTGAATCTCATCAATAGGATATGAAATTAACTTCCTATTAACTTCACATTTAAAACACTTTAGAAATTTTAAAGCGCTTTCAATTTCAATTTTATTATTGGTAAACAATTTTTTTCTAAATTTATAATTGTTTTTCATTAACAAACATTAATTGTAAATTTAATAATATTATGATCTTATTCAATCTTAACTCGTTATTTTTGTTATCAATGAAATTAATCCTGAAAATTACATTACTTGAGTTAAGGAGAACAATTTCATTTAGCAATTATATTAATATATAAATCTTTTCATTTTTTTTTGTCCTTTTTTGCTATCACGTAAGATTAAATTTCCGAACTTTCTTTAATAATAAAATTATCATTAATAAGTTACCATTTAATTCTCCTAAAATGTCGATTTAAGATTAATTAGGAGTGCTTTAAATGATTAATTTTAGACATTAAAAATAATGTCTTAATACGATAACAGGGTTATTTAATTGGTACAGCCATCAATTATCAAAATAGATTACAAATTTAAAAGTACGAGAATATTAGTTGAAAATCTTGTAGCATTTCTTACTATTAAAAAGATTAGTCAACTTTCTGCGCTTTTAAATCCAATTTGCATTATTTGTGGTATTTCATATTTGATTTTTCCAGACTATATAATATTTTGGGATATACTTGGAATATTAATAATTGTTACTCTATTTGTAAATGGTTTACTCGTTTATCTTAGTTCTACTAAAGTGAATAAAGCAACTAAATTGGGTAAGAAAATAAATCTGATTTGCTATGTCTATTTAGTGTTCATGATTCTTGCATTAATGGGTATTATCGGAGGAAATTTACTTATTTATGCAAATTATACGAATTTAATGATAAATAGCTTTGGAGGATATTTCTTAATTTATTTTTGTTATATCAGCTTATTTGTATTCAGTTTTTTAATTGCTTTGTTTGATATTAAAAATATTAACAATAATATACTATGGAATTCAGAAAATAATATTGGTAATTCTGTTTCTAATGGGCGTTTAAAGAGAGTCCTAAAAAGAATTCTAACAATCCTCAGTAGTATTACTTTTATTATTGGAGGTTTATGCGCATTTGTTACATTATTTGGCTCATATGAAATAGTAACTACTATTTTTGCTATATTTTCTTCTCAATTTGGAGCCTTTTTCTCTTTAATTTTTCTTGCTAATATGCTTTTATTATTCAAGCTAAAGAAACACAAATGGAAACCTAAAAAGATTAAAAGAAAAACGATAGCGGGACTCGTTATTTCATTTGTAATGCTTTTACCTTTAATTTTTACTCATATCACCATTTTTACGGCAAATAAAAATTTTTCAAATGCTTTTGGCGGTGATTGGCAAAGTATAATCCCCTCTAATGTAAATAATCACTTTTTGAGAACCCCATTTACAACTTCAGGATACTTTTTAGGGATTCGTCCCAAAAACTGTATAGTTGAAGAACATACATTATTTTATGATGGGGAAGGGATAAATCTTTATTTTGATGCTTATATGCCCTTAAAAAACGGAGTGGGGCTTCCAGGACAGAATTCAACGATTTTAAGTATCCATGGTGGTGGCTGGATATTGGGAGATAAGGGGGGCTCAGATAGAATTCCATTTAATAAATATTTAGCAGCTCAAGGATATATTGTATTTGATATTCAATATGGTTTATTTGATTCATTTCTAACACCAATAGACCCCGTTACACCAAGATATACTAAAGGAGATTTTAATATTGATGATATGGTAAGACATATTGGCATTTTTACTAATTATCTTGCTGCAAATGCACAGAAATATGGTGCTAATTTGGATTCTGTTTTTGTTACGGGAGGTTCTTCAGGTGGCCACCTTACTTGTGCTACTGCTTTAGCTATTGCAAACGGAAACTACTCAGACATTCTCAATTCCACTCTTACAATAAAAGGAATTATGCCTTATTACCCAGCAAATGGGATGGCATCCTGGTTTGGAATTGATGGAAGAGAAGAATTTAAAAACCCCGAAATTCTGATTGAAGAAAATAGTCCTCCTTGTTTAATCTTTCAAGGAACTCATGATATTTTAAATTATTTTGGCATAGCAACTAATCTCAGAGACATATATTTATCACATAATAATAAACAGTGTGCAATTATTTGGATGCCATTAGGAGGACATGGTTGCGATTTTTATTATCCAGGATATTATACGCAAATATTTTTATATTACATGGAGCGCTTTTTATACCTCTATCGTTAAATCACTTTTATTTTCTCGAATCATTTTTTTAGATTCTTTCTATTATTCTGATAAAAAAATAATAATGCAAGACTATTTGTTGTCAAATGCAATATCCAAGAATATATTAAACCTAATTGAATTAAAGCTAAGAAATATATTATTGATGATAATAATGTAGAGAGAAAATGAGCCCAACTTTTTGAAGATGAAAAATGAAGAATTCCAAATACAAGTGATATAAAGAAAATGGCAATAAAGATGTTCCAATTCAGGTAATTTACTATGACTGTTAATAATAAACTTCTAAAAATAAATTCTTCTACAAAAGCGCCCATAGGAAGTAAGAGAAGTAAATGAATAACCTTTTTTTTATTAAAATCCTGTATAAAATATTCAATATAGTTATCCAATTGAGGCTCTTTAACTAAATTAATTAATTTTTTATAAAAAATTCTAATTGGTAATAATTTTAAGACAGTTAATGATAAATAGAAAATAAATAATAGAATATCATGCTGATGCTGTATTCCAATTAGGTTATCAAATGAAATGAGAATTGCAGGTGAAAATACCTTATAGAAAAATAGAACTTGTATTATAAAAAATATTGAAATTGTAATAAGGATCAAATGAAATAACTTCACAGAAAACTTGCTGTTTATTTTATTATTATAGAAATATGAGAAAAGTAACATAATAATAATTAAAAAACATATTACGACTACTACAATAACACTGACAAACGTTGAGTAAAAAAACCAAACAAAAAAGAACAAGAAAATAATAAAGTTGTAAATTATAGTTCTAACAATTTGTTGTTCTGCGTTTATATTGCTAATCGTCATTTAAAATCTAAATTTTCTTAATTTATCTTTAATAATTATTAACCATATTACAACTTCTATATCATCTTAAAACTCGAAACTATTAAATCTATTTGAAATAAGGTAAAAGAAAAGGGAAAATTTTTTTATTTGTTTTATGACTAGAAATTTAAAACTAAAACATGGTAGAGGAACTAAAAATGGGTGATGAATACAACCTTAATAAAGAAGAACTTGAATTATTTTATGATGTTCTTTTTAAAAAGATAATGGAGTTGATGAGACAACCTGGAATTGATATAGATCCTTTCGGAGAGATGATAAAAATCTTGAGTACGTTAAGTGGAATATTTAGCTTTAAAACTATGATTTCAATAATACCCGAATTAGTGGCCTTTGCGATTAGATATGGAATGTTGGTCGAAAAGGCTTATGAAGATGAACGCTTGAGTTCAACTGAAGATTTACAAGGCTTAGACGAAGAAGAGGAACAAATAAAGCGTATTTCTAAATTGAAAGATGATATTGATAAATTAAGCATTTATCTATAATACTTTTTTTATTCATATTTTTTTCTAACAGAGTTCTCCATTTTTTTCATAACAGTCAAATAAATTATCCAAATTGTCAATATAATTGACCATAGAGTCATACCACCTGTCTAATAGATCTTTAAATTGAATTTTAACCTCATTCAAATCTTTTGCTTTATATACATATAAGTAGCCCCTTTTATGATTATCATCTATTTCTTTAAGTTCGCAATATTCTTTTAGCGATAGAGAATACCTTTTAATAACTCTTAAATCAAGCAAATCTTGTAAAGCTCTTTGAATTGAACTTCTATCTTTACCTAGAATCTCTGTTAATTCCATAGTACTTACATTATCATTCTTAAGTAAATATGTAAATACATTGGATTCAATTTCGTTAAGACCGAGAATACACCGAAATAAATTCCCACTCTTAAAAATCTTCTTTTCCTCTAAAATAACTTTTAACTGTTCAGAAATACTTTCCATGGTTTTTAACACTCGATTAAATTAATTAAAGATATACAAAAAAAATTAAAAAATAAAACTATTTTGAAAACGATTTTAGTTTTTCTAAAACACGTTCCATATATTCAGCATTTACAGCTCCAACAATTTTATGCACTACTTTTTCATTTTTAATAAATAATGTTGTTGGAATACCCGTAATTCTATATCTCTGCGCAATAGAAGGATTTTCATCTACATTCAACTTCACAAAAATAAATTCCTCGCCATGAATTTGTTGTAGTTTCTCAAAAATTGGCGCAAACATCATGCATGGTCCACACCAAACTGCCCAAAAATCTATAATTATTACTTTACTGGGGAAATCTTTCAATAAGTTATCAAATTCCTCGGTCGAATGAATTTTGACAATTGCCTTTGGCATTGTATGTCCCTTCAATAAAATTTCGGCTTTTTTTATTCGAATCTTTTCAATTTCTTCATCAGACATTTTTCTTCTCGATTTTCTAATGGTTTTGAGGTTGTGATATTAACTATCACATCTTTATTTAATTGAAAAAAATAACAGAATCTATTTAAATGTCTTTATTGTGAATTAAAAATCACGACTTAATCACGAAATTTGTAAAATTTAGATATACTACTAATTAATAAGCAAAAATTTGGCTTTATTGACGGACTAATAATTAATAAGTGTAAGAAATCAAAATATTATTAAAAAAAAATTTAAATACTACTTAAAAAACTATATTTCTATATAGAAATAGTTAAAATACTTCTAGAGTATAAACCTTAATGAAAATTCATTCATTATTCATATTAACTAAGAGTGGAGTTTGCATTTATAGTAGGAATTTTACAGATGATTTTGAAAACATTGAACCAAATCTGATAACTCCTTTTTTTTCTGCAATATTTTCCTTTTCTGAGAATGTTATATCAAAGAAAACCCCTGAAATTCTTGAAATGGGTGGTTTTAGATTTGTATTCAAACTTGGAATAAAACATATATTTGCTATTTTAGCGGATTCTAGCGCGAGTTTATTATTCATAAATTCACGCTTAAATGGTATAGTCAAAATATTTAATGAATTTTTAGATGTAAATGAAATTGAAGAATATGAACAAATTAATAACGCTAAGTTTGATGCCAAAATAGATTCAATGATAGCTGGCGAAGAAGAGATTACCGCAAGCCATGCTCTATTTCGAAAAATAGTTGAATTAATAAAAAATTTAATATTTGAAAATGAAATTCTTGGAGCTGCTCTTTTTGATATAAATGGAACAACAATTTATTCTTCTCTTCCCCATGAAATCTTATTATCCTCCCTTAAAGAATTGGAAATTCGTTATAGGGTGGCGACTGAATTTAATACGACATTTTATAGTTTAGATAACGACCAAAAGGTTTTTTCCAAAATGATAAAAATTCCTTGGAAATTGGATCCTTTATTAATAGTAGTTCTATTTGAATCTTCTGTTCCGCTTGGAATGGCAGAAGTAAATTTAAATAAAATGTCAAAGACAATCGAAAATATAATTTAGGTTCGGTTTCAATAGAAAAATAATCTTTTTTTATTTTTAAGGATTAAAACTCTTAATATGTATGATGTAATTATCATAGGAGCTGGGGTGGCTGGTGCATCATTTGCAAATAAAACCTGTAGATTTGCAGAGACATTACTTATTGAAGCTCAGGATTATAACAAAGAAATTCCAGTTAGAACAAACATATTTGCAGAGCATAACAAACCCTTTATAGAAGAAAAATACTGGAATGATCAATCCATTTTTCCACGACCATTTCTACAATTAAACTATAAGAGTGATAAGCATGATGGGCTTTTAAATTCAGTAGAGTTCGGGGCGCCCTTAGGAAAAATCTCTCATACTGAGATTTTTATTAAAAAATTATTGGATGATTTTAAAAATCAGGGTGGTACGGCACATTATAACGAAAAGGTTATTAAAGTAAATAAACACAAGGATTATATTGAAATTTTTAATGATAAAGGAGAAGTCTATAAAAGTAAGCTGTTAGTATTAGCTACTGGTTCACGAGGATTTGATATTCAAAGATCTTTAGGCTTTGAAATCCCAGATTCCTATATGGGAGTATACACAAATATTTTTGCCGATGAGGAAATATTGGATGAAAATTTTAATTTTCAATATATGTTTCACTTAAATCCCAATATAAGCCCAAATGGTCCTTTCTTTTTCAATGTTGGAAAGGGAAGAATTTCTACGGGATATTTGGGAAATAGAGAATCTCACAGCGAATTATCTGATAAATTAGATCGTATCCTGCAAAATTATGAAAAGATACAGAAATTTATAAAGGGGCTCTCTTGGAATAAAAATGAATTTGTTAGTGGTTCAATTTCAAAACACCCCATAAAGTCATTTACAAAAGATAGAATCATTATTTTAGGAGAAGCCGCAGGAATAGTAACCGCTTATTTTTATGAAGGGATCCTATGTGGTTTAGTATGTGCTGATGTAGCAAGTAATTTAATAAAAACACTAATCGAAGATAATAGTAATTTTACAAAATCAGAACTAATGAAATATCAACAGGAAATTTCTCGGATTCTTCTGAAAGGCTATTTTAGAAATGGAGATGCGTGTGAATACTTATTTTACGGTGGAGGATCTTATGTAAAGGCTCTATGGAGTACGTATACAAACCTCCTTCTGACAAATAAGACTGTTAGAAAATATGTTTATGAGGCACATACTATCCAAGATCTTTCAAAATATGATACAGATCGAGATAGATACGTAGGGGAGCAGTTGTTTAGTGCACTTCCGACACTTTCAAAACTAACATTAGGACCTCGATTTTTCAAAGCGATGTTAAAATAGCCCCTTTTTTTACCAAATAAGTCTATTATAGACCTATTTCAATTTAAATTATTTTTATTGAAATTGTAAGAAAATAGTTAAAATTTAAACTAGGAAAATTTTAAGAGGAACTTATCTATTTTTAAATTCATTAAATATTCTTTCTTCAATTTTATCAAGAGTAGTTTTAAAATTTTCAAGAAGAGAAGAAAATTGTGAGCTTAAATGGGTATTCAAATCAATTGCTTTATTGATATTTTCTATTGCAGCATAATAGTCTTTTTTATCTAGATATGTATAGCCCATAAATAAATATGCTGAAGCATAATCAGATTCTATTTCTATTGCTTTTTTGTAATTCTCTATAGCTCGGTTATAATCTTTTTTCAATTTGAAAGAATTTCCCATATTATAAAATGCCTCAGCATATAAAGGTTCAATTTCAATAGCTTTTGTATAAGATTCAATAGCAGTATCGTATTCTTTTTTCTTTTCATACACTAATCCCATATGATTCCATGATTTTGCGTGATTTTTATTCAAATCCAGAGCTTTTTTGAAATTTTGAATTGCCATATCATATTCTTGTTTTTCTGTATTAGTCATTCCTATATAAAAATAAGCCTCTATAAATGCACTATCTAAACCAAGGGCTTTTTTACAATCATCGATGGCTATATCATAATTATGCCCATCAATAGCTAATTTAGCTTTATCAATTAGTGTATTTTTATATTTCGTCTTAATTGGTATTTTGTCCTTGAATTCTGTTTCTTCAATTAGATTATTAATAGAGATTGCTTTTTCAAAAAACTCAAACGATTCATTGAAATTACGTTCTTCTGCTAATTGTTCTGCTTGTTCTATAAGTAATTTTATTTCTGAATGATGAACTTCATCAATTTGCCTTTTTAGTTTGTTCATTTCCTCAAATCTTCGTTCAGGGTCATCAATAGTTTTTGCATATTCCATTTTTTTATTTAATTTTTCAAGTTCTTTTTCAAATTTCTTTTGTTCTTCAACTAAATCACCTCTTCCTACTAGATGTTTTAGTTCAGCTTGATAAATTAGACTTTTAATTTTGTTTACTTCTTTTTCCATAGCCTCAGTAAGGTACATCTTATTGGTAATATCTAGAGCTTTATTAAAAATATCTAAAGCGGAATCATAATCTTTTTGTTCCAATAAAGCTCTCCCTTCTCTAAGAATATCTTCAATCTGAGAGGAATACGCATTATTTACGGCACTCTTTAAACTTTCAAGCTCTTGATTCTCTTCTTCAGGTATTGGCATTCTTTTTGCAATACTAATTGCCCCATATAATTCACTAGCCGCCCCATCAAAGTCTCTTTGAGCTGTCTTCCTTAAAGCGTTATCTTTTATTAAATCTATTCTAGTTTTGCATGTCTTATTCATTATATCCTCAATTTCCTTAAGTTTTAATCTACTCTCCGTTGAATCCGCCATTCTTCGCGCAATTTCCAAAGCTTTCTCAAAATATCCCAAGGCTTCAGTTACAATTACTATATCCTCCGCATAATTCTCCTTTATAGTTAATTCTTTTCCTTTATTTAAAATGGGTTCTATTCTTTCCTCATAAACCGGATTTAAAACATCAGCAGCTACTTCATTAATCTGATTTATCTCTCTCTGCTTTTGTTCAGAGTCATACATTTTATATGCTAAATCTAAAGCAGTTTCAAATTCTTTAACTGCATCTTCAAAATATTTTTGTTCAATAAAGTGTTTTCCTTTATCCACTAAAGGTTTAATATCATTACTATAAATTTGATTTACTAAATTTCTCAAATTTGTAATCTCTGTATTTTTAAGGTTAGATTCAAACATCTCTTCAGTAATTTTTAAAGCATCTTTATACGATTTTATTGCCAAATCTGAATTACCTAGGACTTTTGATTGATTACCTTGTTCAACAAGTTTGTTTATTCTTTTGGAATAAGTTTGATTGATAATATCTTTTATTCTAGAGATGATTTCATGACCTGGTTTAGTTTTATAAACCTCTGCGGCTCCATCTAGCGTATCTCTTAAATAGCTAATCGCATTATCATATTTCTCTTCTTGAATTAATTTTTCTCCTTGGTAAATTGATTCTTCTATTTTGTTATGGGTGATCAATGCATTAATATCAGCAAATTCACTATTCTTTAAATCAAAATCCTCAATTTTTTCTGCAATTCTGAGAGCCTCATCAAAAGTTATGAAGGCATCATTGAAATTCTTTTTATCTATTAAAATCTTAGCTTTTTCGAGAATATCAATAATTTCTACAGCATAAATTTGGTCTATTAGGGTTTTAATGTTGTTAATTTCATC
>JBHLKA010000060.1:0-15276 GCA_048887145.1 Candidatus Hodarchaeota archaeon | reverse complement strand
TTTCCTTTTTTTATATCATTTTTTTGCCTCATTATTTCATAAATTAATGCACTTTCAACTTCTTTGAAGCTATTTATATTTTTCACTTCTGCTCTAGGATGTCCCTTGATGGAAATATTCGCATCTACTCTTAAAGAACCTTCTAAACTTAAATCTGAAATACCAGTATATTGAACAATTAATTTTAATTGGTTTAGGAACTCTCTAGCTTCTGCTGGTGAACTTAGAACTGGTTCTGTAACTATTTCTATTAAAGCAATTCCAGAGCGATTATAATCTACTAAGGTAAAGGGTGATGTTCTTATACTACCTTTATGAACCAATCTTGCGGGATCCTCTTCAAGATGTATTCGATCTAAAAGAATATCTTTCTTATTAGAATTTAACCTTATCATTACTTTTCCACCATCTGCGAAAGCTTTACCTCCTGCTTTATTATATTGTGATATCTGAAAACCTTTGGGAAGATCTGGATAAAAGTAATTTTTTCGAAAAAAGTACATTACTTCGTTGATCTGACAATTTAATCCTAATGCTAGCTTTGTTGCAAATTCTATTGCTTTATTGTTGATAACAGGTAATGTCCCCGGTAATCCAATGCAAATTGGACACAGATGAGTGTTAGGCTCGGCATCTCTGTAATCACTATTACAACTACAGAATAATTTAGTTTTTAATTTGGTAAGTTGAATATGAACTTCCAATCCAATTATTATTTCCGGATTTTCAAGGCTTATTTTACATCCCTCCCTTAGTTAATGAAGGAATTTTCCTAAAAATATTTAATTCTTGTTCTAGTTGATATCCAACATTAAGAATTCCGCTTTCATCAAAATAATTGCCAATAATTTGAAAACCAATAGGTAATCCATTATTATCAAAACCACAAGGGATTGAAAGAGCAGGTAAACCTGCTAAATTAACTGGACATGTCAATATATCTATAGTGTACATCTGAATTGGATCATCTATCAACTCTCCTATTTTAAATGCAGTACATGGCATTGTTGGGCCGATAATGACATCACAATTCTTATATGCATCTTGAAAATCGTTTTTAATTAATGTCCTAACCTTAAGCGCCTTGATGTAATATTGGTCATAATAACCCGCTGATAAAGCATATGTCCCTAAAAAAATTCTTCTTCTTACTTCTGCCCCAAACTTCTCACCTCTGGTTCTATTGAAAACATCAAAAACATCCCCGTCTAAATTTTGGCTCATTTTTCCATACCTTTGTCCATCATACCTCGCTAGATTCGAACTCGCTTCACTCATACAGAGTATATAATAGGTAGCAATGGTGTATTCAAGATGAGGGATTGAAACTTCTATAGAAGATACTCCTAAACTTTCCAATTTTTTAATTGAGTTTTTCACAGAATTTTTTACCTGTGGAACAACTCCCTCACTAAAAAATTCTTTTGGAATTCCAACAATTTTTTTTTCAATAGATTTTTTTATTTCTTCAGTATAGTTATCCACTTTAATATCAACTGATGTAGAGTCCTGTGGGTCCTTTCCTGATATAATTTCAAGCATCAATGCTGAATCATACACACATTTAGTAATAGGACCAATTTGATCTAGTGAATTTGCGAATGCAATCAATCCATAACGTGAGACTCTACCATATGTAGGCTTTAATCCTACTACTCCACAAAAAGAGGCAGGGCATCTAATACTTCCTCCCGTGTCACTTCCAAGAGCAATTTTGGCTTGATTTGATATAATAGATGCTGCTGCTCCTCCGCTTGACCCTCCTGGAACCCTAGTTAAATCCCATGGGTTATATGTAGGACGATAACAACTTGTTTCTGTAGAACTCCCCATTGCAAATTCATCCATATTGGTATTTCCAATATGAATTGCTCCTTCTTGTTCTATTATCTTTTCAATAACGAATGCATTATATGGAGGTTGGTAACCCTGTAAAATATTCGAACAGCAAGTAGTAGGGAAATCCTTTACACAAATAAGATCTTTGTTAGCAAAAGGTAAACCATAAAGTCTCCCAGTCTTCCTGCTTTTTTGGATGTTTGAATCAAAATCCTTGGCTTTCTTGAATGCTTTTTCTTTTGAAAGATTAACAAATGAATGAATAAGGTTATCAAAACTCTCAATTCTATCAAAAGTATTATGAATTACTTCCTGGATGGTAATCTCTCTATTTTTAATTTTTTCAAGTAATTCATAGGCCATAAAATTATTGAGTTCCATTTATAGCAAGCCCAACTTTTGCATAAATTAGAGTTAGTCTCTTTTAAATAATAATTCTGGATTTCTAAAAAATTTGACTGAATTAAGTCAATAAGAAATAGTAAATAATTAATATTTCATTGTTAAAATGAAATTTATTTATTAAGGCGTCTTTCTTAGCATAGTTCTCGCAAAGGGAATAGCGTCCTTAATATTATCTAATCCACAAATCCAAGAAACAACTCTTTCTACACCTAAACCATAACCAGAGTGAGGAACGCTTCCATACTTCCTTAATTCAAAATACCATTCATAGATCTTAGGATCTTCACCTTCTGCTTTCAATCTATTTACCATATCATCGACTAACAGACTTCTTTCTGATCCTCCGATAATTTCACAATATCCTTCGGGAGCTAACATATCAAAACATAATGCTTCTTTAGGATTTTCTTTGCTTGGTGGTTTATAAAATCCCATAATTTCTGTTGGGTAATGTGTCACTACTACAGGAGCCTTAAAGTGCTCAGCAATTTTTGCTTCTTCAATAGTTCTTAAATCCTTACCCCAAGGAACATTCATCTGGTAATTTTCATTTAATATATCTAAAGCTTCTGAGTATTTAATAGTAGGATATTTCGCTTCTGCATAATGCTTTAGTAGTTTAATATCTCTCCCCAAAATTTCAAGTTCTTTTTTATTATCTTTTAAAACCTTTTGAATGATATATCTGATTTCATCTTTGGCTACTTCAGTAACTTCCTCTAGTTTCATCCACGCTGCTTCCATTTCAGCCATCCAAAATTCAGCTAAATGTCTTGAAGTTTTGGATTTTTCTGCTCTAAATGTTGGTCCCATATTATAAATTTTCCCTAATGAAAAGATTCCTGCTTCAGCGTATAATTGCCACGTTTGACTGAGATAGATTTTATCATCAAAATATTTAACTTCAAATAAAGTAGCACCACCCTCAGATTGCGTAGGTTGGAATATTGGTGCATCAAATTCATAATAACTACGACTCCTAAAAAATTCATGAATCGCTCCAACGATAGTATGCCTTATTTTTAATACTGCGTTTAATTTCCTTGATCTCAACCATAGATGTCTATTGTCGTATAAAAGCTCAGGGGATTGATGTTCCGTAATTGGAAAAGGTTCTGCGATTTGTACAATTTCCAAATCAGTTACAGAAACTTCATAACCCGTGGGAGCCCTTGGATCCTCCTTTAAATTGCCTGAAACTTTAACTGATGATTCAATCGTTAATTTTTCAGCTTTTTCAAAAACTTTTGGATTTTTACTTTTAGGAATAACACATTGTATGATATCAGATTCATCCCTTAACACTATAAATACAAACTTATTTGACTTCCTTTCTCGATATACCCAACCTCTTAAATTTACTTCGCCAGAGCCTTTTTTCAGGGCTTCTTCAATAGTTATATATTTTAATTCCTTCATATTCGAGATAAGACAATTTAAAAATGTTATATATTAAAGGATGGGATTTCTAAAAAATTTCACTAAAAAGCGTAGTTATTTGTAGATCTAAATCTTTTTAGAGACTTGCTCTCTTTTTAGAGACTTAAAAAATTTAAATTAAATGAAAAAATGAGTTTTATATTATAAAAATCGCTGCAGCTATAACCGAAGCCCACTCATCTTCGTCTCGAACGGTTGCAAAAGCTGTAATGTTTTTAGTCTCTACAATCTTCCCTCCCATTTTAAAAACTTCTCGTTTTTCATCATAGTTTGCATTAGGATCAAATTCTATGCCCAGAGTAGTAGCTAACATTTCTGCGGCTAGATCTTCAGCTGTATCTCCTGCTTTTTCTGGTTTAACACCAAACGTATGATGTTCACTTAGATATCCGTAATGACCTTTATCCGCAGGTTTCGCGACACCAATAGAAGCACAAATTAAACGATTATATTCATTAGAATCTGCTCTAGCGATAACAGCATAGATAATCTGTCCTGGTCGAAGTTGTTTAAGACCATCCTCTCTATTTATTTCAATGCAATATGGTGGTAAGATGGAAGATACGTTAACTAAATTAAATTTTTCAATACCAGCATCTCTAAGTGCTTGTTCAAAGGCTGCTAATTTAGATTTATGAAATCCTTTACCATTTACAAAAAATACCTTTTTTGGGACGAGTGACATCTCTTAATTTAGGTGTATACTCTTATTATTTATTATAATAATAGTAAATACTAAAATTATTTAAACTTAATCAAATTATATTAATAACCTAAAATTATGATGAGGTAGAAGTTAATTATTTTACTAAATTTTTAAAATATTCTAAGAAATATCATAAATCAGTAATTAAGTTTACTAATTTTAACTTTAAGGCAATAAGTTGAGATATATAGTTTAAATACAATATTAGGAAAATGTTAACTATTTTATTTTTATAAATTATCGCAAATATTGTCAATTAATTAAATCCTAGCTAATTTTTGAAATGATAGTTTAGTTTTATTTAAAAAATTTAAAGCATTTAATTTAATCTATGAAAGAAAATCATAAAGAAAAATATCTCATTAAAAAAATTTCGCCATTCAATGTCTATAAAGTTAAAAATATCGATGACCTGTTGAAAGATCTAAAGAAATGTGGATTTCAAGGAAGAAACTTAGGAAGAGCTCTTGATATATTATATAAAATGGTTACCGATGATAAAATCTTAACTGTTTTAACTCTTTCAGGAGCAATGGTTCCAGCTGGTATGGGTGATATAATATGTGCTTTGATTGAAAATGAGCTAATTGATGTTATAATAAGTACTGGAGCCAACACTATTCATGATTTAGTCGATGCTGTTTCAGACATTGGGCATTATATAGGAAGTCCAAATGTTGATGATAATGAGTTATTTAAAGAACGAATTAACAGAATTTATGACACTTTTTTACCAGAAAATAACTATAAACGTGCAGAAAACGTACTATTGGATATTATCCATGAAATTTTTAGCTCAAAAGAAATAAATATAACACCTTCAAACCTAATGAAAAAAGTAGGAGAAAAGATAAATGAAAGATGTATTCTTTCTATTGCAGCTAAACATGGAATTCCAATATTTGTCCCTGCGTTTTCTGATTCCGAATTTGCATTAAATTTAATAAAATTTTCCATAAGAGAAGGTTATAAGTTTAATCTAGACATATTTGGCGATGTCCTCACATTTGCTGATATTATAAGAAAATCAGATGAGTTTGGGACATTTATTATTGGAGGCGGTGTTCCACGAAATTGGGCTCAACAAGTGTTTCCATTATTAGATCAAATAGATAATGTTGAAACTATGGGCTATAATTACTCAGTTAGAATTACGAGTGCTGTAGAATATGATGGTGGATTATCAGGTTGTACGATAAGTGAAAGTAAATCATGGGGAAAATATTCTTTAAAATCAAAATATGTTACAGTATGGTGCGATGCAACCATTGCATTACCAATATTGATTACTGGCTTATTTCAACGTTTGAATATCATTTAGTTTTTAAAAATTAGTACAATAATTTTAAAATGGCTTCTTTCTTACATCTAATATGTCTAATTCTCAAAAAGAAGGTTATCTTATAAGAAAAATTTCTCCTTTTGATATCAATAGTATTAAAAAGATTGATGATGTTTTAAAATCATTGAAGCTCTGTGGTTTCCAAGGTAGAAATTTAGGTATAGCTGCTGATATTTTATATGAAATGTTCAATGATGAGAGTTGTTTAACTATTCTAACCTTAAGTGGAGCAATGGTACCGGCA
The DNA here is from genome assembly GCA_048887145.1 of Candidatus Hodarchaeota archaeon. GTDB lineage: Archaea > Asgardarchaeota > Lokiarchaeia > Sigyniarchaeales > SOKP01 > SOKP01. Next base: position 9,300 of record JBHLKA010000060.1, on the reverse strand, counting down.
GGAATGGGATATCTAATATGTGAATTAATCGAAAACAATTTAATTGATGTGATTATCTCAACAGGGGCTAATATTACTCACGATTTCATTGATAGCATTTTGAACGGAGGCCACTACCAAGGAATTGATGATTTAGACGATGAAGATTTATTTAAACATCGAATAAATAGGATATATGATGTTTTTCTTCCTGAAGATAATTATGATATAGCAGAAAAGGAATTACTCAAAATCTTGCTAAATTTATTTCCGAATAAAAAATTTGAAATTACTCCATCAGAATTTTTTAAAATCATTGGAAAGGAAATAAAAACTCGAAGTATTTTATCAAGTGCAGCTAATTATGATGTTCCAATATTTGTTCCAGCTATTTCTGATTCTGAATTTGCATTAGATTTAGTAAAATTCACCGATACTGAAGGATTTGCTATTGATTTTCGAGTACTTAAAGATGTCAAGAATTTTGCTGAAATTATTAAGAAAGCAGATTCATGTGGAACCTTTATTATCGGAGGTGGTGTTCCGAGAAACTGGGCTCAGCAAATTTATCCTTATATTGAAAATATTGAAAGATTAACTAGAACGAGTTATGAATTTGGATATAAATATGCTGTAAGAATTCACACAGCAATAGAGAAAGATGGTGGCTTAAGCGGGTGTACCTTAAGTGAAAGTAAATCTTGGGGTAAATACGCTATAGATGCTAGATGCATTAGTGTATGGTGCGATGCTACTATTGCCCTGCCAATACTAATTACTGGAGTACTACAAAGATTAAAAATAATCTAGGATTTTCGATTTTATTAGAATTTAGATGAATAATTGAACTAATATTTAAGAATCTTCTTTCTTCCTAAGAAGATATTTTGAGAAAATATTCATATAAAGACATTCCTCAGGAGCCATTTCCATTGTTAGTTTTGGATTTTCTGTAAATTCCAAATCTGCTCCACGAATAATTACTACAGGTGTTTGTTTATCAGCTTCACTTAATAGGAATTGAGCAGCACTTGCAAGATCATCAGCTATGGCTCTCATCGTTATCTCTAAAGGTCTATTAAAAAGATCTGGTTTCCCCCGTAAATCCTCGATGGGTTCAAATCCTGCTGTTGCAATAGCAATACCAATGGTACCTTTTCGTAGAGGTTGGACACGTGAATCTACTATAATGACTCCAAGCTTATCCAAATTAAACTTGTTTTTCAAACTTTTCCAATAATTCCAAACAACTCTTTCTAGATTTTTTGGAAGTAATACTACATTACCTAATCCCGCATTAGATTGATCTATTCCTGAATTTGCAATTAGAAAATCATTTACTTTAGTTAAAATCACATGTTTCATTCCTCCCAATATCATAGACGACTCTTCTAAGATTAGCTGAACAAACTTTTCATCCATTTCATATTTCTTAGCCAATATTTTAGCTTTTTTTGAGATATTTCTAACATCTGATAATCTAATTACTCTTCCTTGAGATGTTGCCACTACTTTCTCAGCTATAACTACAATATCTCCTTCACTCAAAGAGCCTATTGTATTTATAATATTATCAATAGTGATTTTTAGTAGATTATCATTTTCCTTAATCAGTGGGAGTTTAATTGCGAATAGTTCCATTCTAACAAAAAAATAAAGCGTATTTTAAATCAATTTTTGTCTATACATTAGTATAAACAAGTGGTCAAAATCCACAATATTACATTCTATAATGAAAACAGAGTTAATAATTGATTTATTATTCAATAATAAAAATCCTCTCTAAAATTTTTAATTCTTAAAAATTTATAAGGGATTCAATAAAACTGTATAAATATCAAACTATTTATTTAATATCTTAAAACTTAATGACAATAACACAGTATATCTTCCAGAATTTTTGGGAAAATGAAAAGATCTTTTAATGAATGAGTAATTATATTTATGTAAAAATTAAACGTTTTAAAAATAAGGAGTTAATTAAATGAATACAAATATTTATTACTTTACAGGAACGGGAAATTCTTTGGTTGTAGCAAGAGATATCGCTAGGAAAATAAATGGGAAATTAATTTCTATTACTTCTCTAACAGTAATGACAAGTATAAAAATTGATGCAGATATCATTGGGATTGTATTTCCTGTCTATTATGCTGACTTCGGTGGTATTCCTCTCATTGTTGAGCGATTTGTGAAGAAGCTCGAAAATCTGACTTCCAAGTATTTGTTTGCAATATGTACTCATGCAGGTGGACCTAGGGGAACAATTTTAAAATTTAAAAAATTAATCAGCCATCAAGGGGGAAAACTCGCTGCAGGATTTACCGTAAAAATGTCTATCCCTTATTCAGCGGGATTAAAAATCAAAAGATCCCTTTTCCATAAAGAAATTAACTCTCGAGAAGAAATCATAAAAGATTCTGATAAACTGCAGGAATTATATGATGCATGGAAGAAGAAGCTTGAAATCATTGTAGATTATGTTTCTAATCTTAAGGAAGGCACATTTGAATCATCTGGACCGTTAGTTAAAGCAGTTTCCTCACCATTTATTTCTTTATCCAAAGCTATATTCCGTTTGCGTTATAAAAAACTCGCCGAAGTGTCTTTGGAAAAATCAGAAGGTAAAACTCATTATTCATTTGAGGAACTAATCCAACTTGCTGATAAGAGCTTCAAAGTCAACGATAAATGCAATGGTTGTGGAATTTGCGCCCAAATTTGTCCTGTTGGTAATATCATAATGTTTAATGATAGCCCAGTCTGGAATCATCACTGCGAAACATGTTATGCGTGTTATGTATGGTGTCCAAATGATGCAATTCAAGGTGAGATTGTTGCTTATAATAAAAAGTATCACCATCCTGAAGTAAAAGCTGCTGATTTGATAAAAAGTAAAATGTAATACTTTAACGATATATCACTGTTATTATAGATTAATATAAATTTAAAACATTAAATTCATTTTATAGCTAACTTATGAACAAAATATACACTAAATTATTCGATTTTTTAGAAATTGGAGATGATTTCCCAACAGTTATTATGGGAGTCATCAATCTCAGCCCAGAATCTTTTTATAAAGGCTCTGTATATGAAGAACCTGAAAAAGTTAAAAAAGCTACTACAGAAATGGTAAAGAATGGCGCCAAAATGATAGATATTGGAGGGCGTTCAACAGCGCCTTGGTCCAAAAAGATCTCTATAGAAGAAGAAGGAATTCGTATGAATAATGCTATGGAAGCTGTATGTGAAGTGATTCCGGACAATTTAATAATATCTATTGACACTCAATATCGAGAAATTGCTGAAAAAGCATTTAATATTGCTGCAAGAGCAAAGAAAAAAATTCTAATTAATGATGTAAGTTGTTTAAAAACAGATCCCACATTGATCGACTTTATCATTGCTAAAGATCTTCCAATTATTACTATGGCTTCAAAAAAAGTTCCAGGAGATTTATGTACTATAAATGAAATTATTGAAGAATTTAATAATACTATAAAAAAGTTGAAAAAGAAAGGATTTGATATAAATAAAATCATTTTAGACCCAGGTATAGGGCATTGGATTGAAGAAAAAACATATATATATGATTTAAAGATTATTAACAATTTATCCAAATTAAGAATTTTAAATAAACCAATATTAGTGGCAATATCAAGAAAATCATTTATTGGTACGACTTTAAATAAACCAGATCCAAATAATCGATTAAACGGAACTTTGTCTGCCACTAGTATAGCTGTTTTTAATGGTGCCCATATAGTTCGTACTCATGATGTTAATGAACAATTATTAGATATAATAAAGATGGCGAGAGAGATAAGGATCAACTACTAAATTTTCTCTTTTTATATCTAATTTTGAAATTATTAAAGATTATAATAAACTAATCAATAATTTAAAAGAAATTTTATTAAACTTTTCAATTTTTTACTTTCTTTTATAGTTGAAAGTGATGCCCGCCTAATCTGTATCTCTTAAATTTAAAGCCAAATTAAAAATATAGTCCAATATTAATCGAGATATTTGCAAGGGATTTAAAAGACTTAACTTTTGCTTAATTTAGGGCGATGAAAAACTGTGCTTATATTTAAATTTGCGGAATTCCTTATATTATATGTAAAAAGTTAAATAATCACATTAGTTCACTTAAGAATTGATTAATTTGACCTTACATTAGATTATAGGTAAGAATATGTCTGATAACAACTCCTATGATGCAGAGGATATTAAAGTTTTAAAAGGTCTTGATGGCGTTCGCAAGCGTCCAGCGCTTTATATAGGCTCTACAGGCAAAAAAGGACTGCATCATCTTGTTTTTGAAGTTTTAGATAATTCTGTCGATGAAGCGATGGGTGGATTTGCTAATGAAATAAAAGTGACATTACAACAAGATAATTCTGTACAAGTATATGATAATGGACGCGGAATTCCTATTGATACTCATCCAGAATTTAAAAAATCAGCAGTAGAAGTAATAATGGAGCATTTACACTCTGGAGGCAAATTTGATAATAAAAGTTATAAAATTTCCGGTGGATTACATGGTGTTGGTTTATCTGTTGTTAATGCATTAGCAGAATGGCTTGAAGTAGAAATATGTAAAGATGGACAATTATATACCCAAAAATTTTCAAAGGGTAAAAAAATATCAGAAGCAGAAATAAAGAAATCAAAAAATGAAAAAAGTTACACTAAAATTTCATTTTATCCAGACCGTCAGATTTTTGAATTCGATCCAAACGAGCCTATGTTTAATTTTTCAACAATTGCTAATAGGATGAGAGAAGTTGCATTTCTTACTCCTCAAGCTAGATTTGAACTAATTAATAAAAGTAATGATGACAGGGAAGAATTCCATTATGAGGGTGGTATTAGGGAATTTATAGTTTATCTTAATAAAGATAAGCAACCACTCCATGATGATATTATTTACATTAGTGATAGCTCTCAAGATGAAGAAGGTAATATAGTTTATTGCGATGTTGCTATGCAGTATAACCAAGGATACCAAACTAATATTCTCACTTATGCCAATACAATCAATACAATTGAAGGAGGAGTCCATCTTACTGCTTTTAAATCTGCGTTAACAAGAACGGTTAATGGTTATATTGAAAACTATATGGAAAGAAAATACAAAGACCATGTTTTGAGTGGTTCCGACACTCGAGAGGGATTATCAGCAATTATTTCAATCAGATTACCAGAACCGCAATTTGAAAGTCAAACAAAAATCAAGCTAGGAAACCCCGAAATTAGACAGGTTGTAAGTCAAATAATTACAGATAAATTAACTCAATATTTTGAAGAAAATCCTATTACTGCTAAAAAAATAATTCTTAAAACTATAAATGCTAAAATGGCACGGGAAGCTGCTCAAAAAGCAAGATTATTAATACGTCGGAAATCTGCGTTAGATAGTGCTAGAATGCCAGGAAAACTTGCTGATTGTTCGTCTACTAATCCTGAAGAAGTGGAGCTTTTTATAGTGGAAGGTGATTCAGCAGGAGGACCTGCTAAACAAGGAAGGGATAGGACCTATCAAGCAATTCTTCCAATTAGAGGCAAGATACTTAATGTTGAAAAAGCTAGAATAGACAAAATATTACAAAATAATGAAATTCAGGCGATAATCAAAGCATTGGGAGTAGGAATTCAAGAAATAGCAAACGGAATCAATGGTGATACAGGAGAAAATGGGGATGATACGGAAGAAAGTTTTGATTTAAATAAATTAAGGTATCATAAAGTCATAATTATGTGTGATGCTGATGTTGATGGCTTCCATATAGAAACTTTATTGCTTACATTCTTTTTCAGATACTTACGGCCTTTAATAGACGAAGGGCATTTGTATATTGCTGTCCCTCCCTTATATAAAGTGTCTTATAAAAGTACAAAAGAATATGTTTATTCAGATAAACAGAAGGATAGTTTGCTTAAGAGTATCAAGGCTAAATACAAATTAAAGAATTTGGATTCCATTAAAACACAAAGGTATAAAGGTCTTGGTGAAATGAACTCAGATGAACTTTATGAAACCACTATGAATAGAGAAACGAGAAAACTAAAGAAAGTTACATATGAAGATTATCTGGAAAATGATTTAATCTTTACAAAACTGATGGGAAAAGAAGTAAAAGCTCGTAAAAAGTTTATTATTAGTAATTTTGACGAAGTTAAGACACTAGATATTTAGTTCTAGCTTACTTATTATATTAATTAAAATAAAAAGGGATTATATTTGACTTCAGAGCAGATTGAAGAGATTTTATTAAAAGAGGAAATGAAAAGCAGTTATATTGATTATGCTATGAGCGTAGTTGTTGGACGTGCAATCCCAGATGTCAGGGATGGTTTGAAGCCAGTACATAGGCGGATTATTTATGCAATGGCAGTAAATAATTGGTATTATACAAGTTCTCATGTTAAATGCGCTAAAATTGTGGGAGAAACACTGGGAAATTATCATCCTCATGGTGATATGGCTGTGTATAACGCATTAGTCAGAATGGGACAAGATTTCTCATTAAGATATCCATTAATCCATCCACAGGGAAATTTTGGGTCTATTGATGGAGATCCACCAGCTGCTTACAGATATACTGAGGCAAGATTATCCTTGATCTCAAATGAATTAATTGAAGATATAGATAAAGAAACTGTAGAATTTCAACCCAATTTTGATAATACTACTTCTGAACCAACATATCTACCCGCAAAGCTTCCTAATATGTTATTAAATGGTACTAAAGGAATTGCCGTAGGAATGGCAACCTCAATGCCCCCTCATAATTTAAAAGAAGTTTGTAATGGAATCATAGCAACTATAAACGATCCTGATATTTCTATAGAAGAGTTAATGGAAATTATAAAGGGACCTGATTTTCCAACAGGGGGAATTATTACTGATACCAATGGTATTTATAATGCATATACTACTGGAATGGGAACAATAAACATATGTGGAAGGATAGAGACTGAAACAAAAGGAAGCAAAATCAGCTTAATTATTACCGAAATTCCTTATCTAGTTAATAAAACAGACCTAATTGAATCTATAGCTAAACTAATTAAAGATGGAGTGCTTAAAGATGTTAGAGATTTGCGTGATGAATCTGATAGAAAGGGGATGCGAATTGTCCTGGATTTATCTAAAAACGCTCAACCAGTTATAATAAAAAATATCCTTTTTAAAAGAACCAAACTTTTAACTACTTTTAACACAACTAATCTAGTTTTAATTAATGGAGGAAAACAACCTAAAATACTGAAATTAAAAGAGATAATTAATGAATATATTGAACATCGTTTAATTATTATTTATAAAAGAACTGAATATCTTCTTAATAAGGCAAAAGATCGCCTTCATAGAGTTGAAGGGCTTTTAATTGCCTTGAATGATATAGATAATGTTATAAATATAATTAAAAATGCGAAGGATGTTAATGAAGCAAAAGATAACTTAAAAACTACTTATAAGCTAAGTGATATTCAAGTTCAATCTATATTAAGTATGCCTTTATCACGATTAACGAGTTTAGAACAACAGAAGTTGGTTGATGAACAGAAATCACTACAGTCAAGTATTAAGGAATATAATAAAATTCTGAAAGAAAGGGAAATTCGTTTAGACATAATTAAAAACGATTTAATTGAATTAGAGAAGAAATATGGAGATGAAAGAAAGACTGAAATTAAAATGGTTGATCAACACGAATTAAAAGAAATTGAAAGGAAAGATTTGATAAAAAAGGAACCTACGATTGTCATTTTTACTAAAAATCAATATATTAAGCGGATCTCACTAGAAGAATATCAAGCTCAAAGACGGGGAGGTCGTGGAAAAAAAGGTATGACCGTACGCGAAGAAGATTTCATTACAGATTTATTTGTTGGCTCTACCCATGATACAATTTTAATATTTACATCAAAAGGTAGAGTATATTCTATAAAATGTTATGATATTCCCTTACAAAAGAGAACAGCTAGGGGTAAACCGATAATAAATTTAATTCCTTTACAAGAGGGAGAAAAAATAGCTGATATGATTCCTATAAATAATTTCAATACAAATGAAATGTTGATAATGACTACTAAAAATGGAATTATTAAAAAAACACCTTTAAAAGCCTTTTCGAAATTCAGAGCTACAGGCGTTAAAGCTCAGAGAATCCGTGCGGATGATGAATTGGTAAGCGTTAAAAGGCTTTCAAATGAATTACAGGATATTTTTATAGCTACAAAATTAGGTTATGCGGTTAGATTCGATGAATCAGAGTTGAGAGAGTTAGGAAAATATTCAATGGGTGTTAAAGGAGCAGAATTAAGAGAAGATGACGAAGTAATTGATACTCTTTTAGTAAGTGATGATGATATTATTCTAACCTTGACCGAAAATGCCTACGGTCAAAGAACACCGGTTAAAGAGTATCGAAAAACTGGTAGAGGAGCCAAAGGAGTAAAAAATATCACATTAGATCAATCTAAAAATGATCGGGTTATTGCAATCAAAATAGCCAAGCATATGGACATTTTGATCGGAACAGAGCAAGGGCAAATGATAAGAGTCCCTGTAGATTCTATTCGGATTACACATAGGAAAGCAAAAGGAGTTAAGGTAATCAAGCTATATGAAGGAGATTCTGTGGTTGCTATTGGGAAATGTGAAAAGGAACGTTAGTTTATCTTTAATTTGAGAAAGTTTTTTATTTAAATTATTCTTTAAGATAAGGAATAAGGCATAAAAAAACTAAATTTTCAGATCCAGAATTATTTATTCCATGTTTTTCATCTGGAGGAATATAAACAGCATCCCCCGGATTTACAATTTCTTCTTGTCCTGAATCATTATAAAAAACCCCAGTTCCAGTTAATATATAAATTTCATGATCTTGAATATGACCATGCAATGGAACTTTAGCACCTGGTTTAATTTCAAACCTTCTCATAGCAAAATTTTTAGCCCCATCATTCTTATCAATTAGCCATCTAACAAATACATCTTTAACTGGGGTTCCATCTGTTAGAGTTGCTGGTTTATTTTCTATATCTTTAAAATACTTTTTCAACATAACTTAAATAGTATATAATCTAATAAAACCATATCTTATATTAAAAGTAAAAATAAATTGAAAAAAGATAAATTATGAGCACTGAATTTAATATTGGTTTTGATTATTCACATAAGAATAAACTTGTAATTGAAGATCCAGCTTTTAACGATTTTATTGAGTTTCTTTTTAATTCTGACCTTAAATTGGGAAAGATTGAGGAGGGTATAACATATGAAAAACTATCAAAATATAATAT
>JBHLKA010000059.1:0-15419 GCA_048887145.1 Candidatus Hodarchaeota archaeon | reverse complement strand
ACCAAAGATCAAAATATAAGCAACACTAGCAAAAAGAATTTATTGATTTACGCTATTGGCTTAATCTATAGGAAATATAGATTGCGTCTCACAAGCTTGCATTCAATCCCATTAGGCTTAGCTCAATTATCTTCAATTGCCAAGCAAGAAAACATCGATACATATCATATTCCATTTATTTTAAATGCAACAAAACGATATATAAATGATGATGAAATCGAACGAAATATCAGAACTTTTGATTATAATGAAGTATGGATGACGATTGGTTCCCCAGAAGCTGCTCATGAATCTTTTAGGTATGCCAATATTATCAAAGAAATAAATCAGGCTACAACAGTGATGATTGGGGGAATTTTACCTTCAATGTACCCTAAATACTTCTTAAAACATTCATCAATTGATCAACTAATACGTGGGCCAGCAGAAGTCGCTATCCAGCAATATATCCGAACTCCTTCGTTAAGTGAAAGAAAATATATCCAAGGCTTTTGTTTTAGAAATAGCAAAGGAAAAATAAATGTTTCTCCTCACTATGCTATAGAACCGGACTTAAGCAAAATGCCTCCCTATGACTTTGAGGGATTATGTATTAATAAATATATGAAGGATAATCACTTTTGCAATATCCAAGCATCAAGAGGGTGTCCCTTTAATTGCCCATTCTGTGCTCATGCGAATTTTTGGGGATTAAAAGTAAAATTTAGACCATTAAGTAATTTAAGACAAGAACTTAATATATTGGAAGAATATGGATGTAAGGGGGGGTATCTAGTGGATTCAACGTTTACTCTTAGCAAGCAGAGATTAAATAAATTTATAGAAATGTATGAGGATGCTGACATAAATATAAAGCTGATGTTTGAAACGCGGGCTGATTTATTCTCTGATGATATTGCTAAACTTACAAAGCGAATGGATCCATTTTTTGTATGGTTTGGGGCTGAATCTGGTTCTCCACAAGTCTTAAGAAAGCTCAGTGGTAAGGATCATTGCAATGGTTATCAACATGCGAGAAACTTACTCAATGCTGTGCGAACAGCAAAAAAATATGATTTGTTATGTGGCAGTTCATGGGTTATCGGATTACCAGGAGAAAATTGGCAATCAATCCAAGAAACGAAAGATTTGATTTTCGAATTAGATGGTGCAGGAATGGATATTGCTGATATTCGAATTTTACAGATATTTCCGGGGACTCCCTATTGGAATGATCCTAACAGTTGGGGGCTTAAGCTTTTTCAGAAAGAAGAAATATCTCCAACAGATTCTCCTTGGGATAAATATGCAGGACATGAAACTGAAGAAATGACAGCAATTGAAATCGAAAAAGCAGCAAAACAGTTAAAAAATGAATTATTCAACCATTATTTGACCAAAACTAAGACTATACGAGGAAAAAGAAAAGTTAAGGTAGTCTCTTAGTATTTAGAAGAATTTTTTTCTTTAAATATAAACATACAACTCATTCTATGTATGCAAAATATAATTGATAGAAAATGGGATTTAAACTATATTTATGATATGGCCAAGCAAGCTCTGGACGCTGGAGATATAGATCAAGCCATAAAGTTATCTCAAAAAGGATTGAAGGAAGCAGAATTGCAATTTGATGCTCAATGGAAGCCAAAATTCGAAATGTTCAAAAATAATATAAAGGCAAACTCTTCATCCCTTAAACCCGAAATGGCAGTTATCATAAAAGATAAAAAAGATTTGAAAGAAGGAGATAATCTCGTCCAAAAAATCAGTCAAAAGGTAATCGGTGAAGGGTTTCAAATTATCCCTCAAATAGGACAGGGATTTGAAAAGATACTTACTAGGATTGATCTCTTTATTATAAAAATTATTAAAACCCACAATTCTAAAAACATTTTATTAATCTGTCCTATCATAGTTGATTTAATAGAGGATAATTTAATTGTCTCGGAGCAAAAGGCAAAATATAATTCCTTATCGGAGAATAATCTGCAATTAGATACTTGGATCGAAGAATTAAGACAAATCCAACAGGTTTTGTTAGAAAGCTTATCTCAGCGTAAATATTTATTTCACTATCTTCAGAAATATCTCATGGTGGAAATGGAAATAGGTGATAGTGCCTCACACAACATTTCACTTCATTCTAAGCAAGCTCAGTTTAAACCATATATTGATCCTCTCCTTATCTCCAATTCTGCTATACACTTTATCGAAAAGTCAATTCCTTTTGCTTATCAGAGACGATCGAATATCCATTTCATAGAGGATAATCGCTTAATCGATTTATTGAGCTTTCTGGAAAAGAAATATTATAATATTGAAAAATTTAGCAATGAGGAACCCCCAGAAAAGGAATTAATCAAGGCTCAAGATAGGTATCAAAGAATGATCCGCCTGTATTCAATACCCTTTGCTGGATTTGGGGCAATAGTGATAATTCTTGCATTATCTCAGTTAGGATTTTTATTACAGACATTTATTGGTTTGAGTTATGGAATATTAGGAATCTACGCAGGAATGATGGGATATCTTTATTATACTTTTAGGGTGAAGCAGCGTGAAATTAAAAACGGTTTTATGATACCCCATTTTAAGAGACCAGTACCCTTGGATGATACTAGTTTAGAGATAATTTCCCAAGAATTTACCGAAGAGTTTATGTTACAATTTGGGTATGAATGCTTTGGTAAAGAAGCCACTTACAAAATTTTGACCAAGATTGAACAAAAGCACGCAGAGAATTATTTAGTTGAAAAAGCGGATAATGATTACAATGAACTGTTTGAACATGAGAAAGAGGGAAAATCTAAAATAGAATCAGAGTATATTGCACGATTTGGAGATTTTTTAAATGATTAAGCAATCATTTTTTCTTTATATAGTTACATCCTAACGATATTAAGGGATAATGAATATGAAAATTAAAAGCACATTTAGGAAATTATTTGTAATTGGGCTAGTGCTAGCTTTAATTTCATTATTTTTAGATTGGTATATTTTCCAAGCGTTTAATATAGAAGGAGAACAGGTAGTTTATTGGAGCTATTCTCCGCTCTTTGATTGGTACAGCCCTATATTTGCCTCTGGTTCAGTATTTAATGAGTTATATAAACCACAAAATAGCGCAATTCCTTTTGCTATGACAATTCTATTTATTATTTCTGTATTCCTCTCTATATTTGGTGTTTTGTTTAAGGATATTGAGAAAGATCACCTATTTCAAAAATTACGGTTTTATGCATACATACATATATTCACTGTATTATTTACTGCTTTCTATATCTTTATATATCCTATTTGGTATTTACTTCCAAATAATCTGTATTTCCCATTTGTAGAACAGAATGATCCTTTTTTAGAAGTACAATTTTTATACTCAGTTCATATAGGGTATATAATACAAATTATTGGATTTATTCTCTTATTTCCTTATACCATATTTTATTATCACACATTAAACTTATTCGAGAAGGAATCACAATCTCCTGAAAATGTAGTCAAACGTTATCTTAAAAAGATACAAGAGCCTCTAGATTTTGATAAATACATCAGAGAAGAGGAGTTAAAGCTCGACAAACAGAAAAAGGATTATAAATGGTGAAATAATAGAAGTGGATATCCAATTATATGATTCAAAACTAAAAAGTCTAATCCGGTTATGCAAAGCTACCGGTAATTATAAAAAATTGGCGGTAGTAGGTCTAATCTTAATAAGCAATAAAGTAGATGAGATTAGTACTAAGTTAGGAGTACGGACTCGAAAAAAAAATGATCATGAGCATTTATTTAAATATATCGAGTTTATCAATCAAATCTTTTATGAGTCTTTACAAATTACTATTGTTCCCGAAGATATTATCGAATCGCTAAAAACTATTGAACTACTATTTATAAAACTCAGAGGAGACCTACCCTATGATCATATCAAAGAACTGTATGAAATTTATTATGAAATAAGAAAGATCGATGTGCCAAATATATACAAATCATTTGAAGCAAGCGATATGCTTGAATATTCGGATTTAAACCTCTTTTCATATTTAACAAATAAGGGGAAGAAAAAAAGTAATCATCAAAATCGTGTTAAATCCCTTCTTTTTCAACAAATCGCACAAAAAGAAAAAGTATTACGAAAATCATTAGATAATTCCTTTAATAAAGATTCTTTTGAACAAGCCTTGCATTTAAATAGGCTAAAGTCTTCTCTAAGATCCAAATCTAAAGGACGTATTTCTGCCACAGGTAAATTGGCTTCGAATATCTATTATCAAATCTCTCAGCAGATAAGCCTTAAGTATTTACTTCTGGGAGGGATAATAGTGTTCATTCTTTTGGACGCTGTTGTTATATATGAGTCCATAATGTTTCCACATTTATTGTCTGTATTAAGCATATATTTAGTCACTTTTCTGGGAGTTGCCCTACTTCTCTTTCTCATTTATCGCAAATTATTTAAACGAGGGGAAAATTAACTTATGGTGCAATTTTTTACTAAGTTCTTGCAGGAAGAGAATTTGACTACTAAAAAAAAAGAAAAAAATACTACTAAATCATTACTACAATATCAATATATCTGGGAAAAGCAACCTTCACGGAAAGATATCTCCATGAAACATGCCTTGAGCAAGACCTCATTTCTATTAATTATTGGCTTTTTATTCATGGTAACGACTTATCTTTTAAGCCATAACGTATATTTAGCAATAGGTTTAACGGTTATACTGGAGATAGGATTTTCCTTAGTTTTTTATGATGCATTTTTTATATTGAGAGGGAAGTCTACGTTCCGTCCGCTTAAGGATATTATTTTTTGGCAGATAAAAGAGGACCAAAGTTCGCTATATTATACAAATTATAAAGATCTTCTCACTGTTGGGATGAAAATCTTTTCTATTGAAGTGATGGCTGAAAATGTACATCCCTCTCTAATACATTTCTTGAAAGCATTTTCGGATATTAATGAGTACATCCCCTTCACCTATCAAGTAGTTCATACAAAAAAAAAGTCTGGAGCTTTAAAGACCTATATCTATATAATTGTATTTAGCTCTACACATGGAACGTTAAATTCCCGTAGAATTGGAGAACTAAATGAGCAATTATTTCATTACGGAGCTAAACTTAAATCTTTATTTGCTTCTGATTACCATCATTTTCATGTCACGTCTCTTAAAGGTAATGCTATAATTGGAGCAATCAGATCTTCCCTTCTTCAAGAAGACTTTGACGATGTACCTATTGAAGTACCTACTACAAATACATTGAATAAAAAGACAACCTTTCTCAGAACAATATTTATCTCAATTGTATTAGTAATCTTTAACACATATTTCGCGCTGCTTTCTCTCCCGATTCTTTTTATTTTGTTTTTTAATATAATTTTCATTCCTACACTCTTGATTATTTGGTGGAAAAACATCGTTTTCCAATTATTCTCTGCAAAATTTTTTAACTATCAAGAGATTAGTGTTGTATATCCCTTTCAGAACGTAACATTTTATTTGTCCAATCGTATACCTGATATTCTCTTTGCCCATGTGGATAATAAAGAATTAATTGGATTAAAGATGTATACCGTGAATAAGGTGTTAAAACCTCCATTTGGATCATTTAGCAAATTTTTCTCAGGAGTAAACCGCTATCAACTGCCCTTTACCTATACTACAATTACTCGTCCACTCTCATTTGCTGAAATGGATAAGGAATATGGGAAGGAAATTCGCGATGAAGTACGGGATTTCATCGTAAGGCGGTTACTTAACGACGAAGATAGATATAACTGGTTAGATAGACGTGCTGGTATTTGGGAATCAATTTTTTCACTTTCAACATCGTTTCGCGTACCTACCCAGCATGTTTCCACGAAAGCTATATCCATCATTAGTGAACAGTTATATAAAGCAGGGACTGTACTACTGGAGACCTTTAGATCTAATTTTAAAAGGTTTCAATTAATAAAGCTTCATAAACAATTATTAGAATCCGGATTTCAATGTGAACTAGTAAAAAACAACCATATATATTCTAACGGCTCCCATTTATGGCACATAATATATCAGGGAACTGCCTTAATGAGCATTATTACGATACCAAATGAACTAAAAAAAGGAGTAAATGTCCAGATTGCTGCTGAATTTAATACTCCCTTATATTTAGACAATTTTATTGAAATTGGACGCGCTTTCAATACAGAAACATTGAGAGCAGAGGTTCCAGCAGGATTTTTATTTGACCAACTTCATTCTGTATTAATTACAAATGGTACTAATTTTGATAGAGAATTACTTAATATGAAAATGGCCGCTGAGCTGATTAAAAAGGAAATTCCCTGCTTAATCTTTGATTTCACGGGGAGATGGTCAAAATTGCTAAAATATTTTCAAAATACCAAGTATCAGGACAATATTTTATATTTCAAATTAGGAAAGGCTTTTACATTAGATCCCGTTGAATCTGAAATTCCTTATGAAAATGATAATATCAAGTATCTAGAATACATGTTTGACGCATACGCAATGAGTTTTAAAAAAGACGATCATTTTATGCATACCTTTAAAAACAAAATTCGTCAATATGGGGGAAACTTGAATGCGGCAAAGATTGGATTACAGCATAAACCTGAATATGAAAAAAATGCAACTGATGAGGAGATACTCTCTACTCTAAGTGATATTTCTCAAGAAGATTTAGCCTTCTTACATATTTCAGAAAAGGGTGTGGTAAAAGTACATGAATTTATCAATACTCATCATACAGTTATTGTAGATATTTCTATTTCTAGAGATTATAAAACACTCTGCTATTTTATGTTATTGATAACTTCAAAATTAATCCGCTATTGCGGGAATTCAACTCAGTATTTCTCGAAATTCATTTTTCTCCCTCATGTTGATATTTTGTTTCAAAATAATTACTTAGATAAAGTGGCAAATTATGGTCTCATTGATAAGTTTTTGGATCCCTTACAGGAAAATAACTTTGGCATTATTTGCTCAGCTAATGAGATTCGGTATTTACATCCCAATATATTCAAATTTTTAAGCAATTTAGTAACCTTTCGGACCACAGATTCACGTGATATTGCTATATTATCAAATCTTTTAAATTTAAATGAGTTGCACGGGATGGGGTATTATAGTTCTACGAGAAATGAGAATTACCAAATCCATTTTTTACGAAATATGAAGCGAAATCAGGTACTTATGAAACGTTCGGACGTGGATCAGTCATTTCCAGTACTACTTCAGATTGAAGAATTGAATAATGCAAAAGTAATGGAATATCATGAAATTGTAAGTCATATGGATGCCCAAGGCTATGATCTGAAATTTAGTGAAAAATGGATCCTTAGCTTGGCCCATGAGACAAAATTTAAACGAGATTTAGGAGAATATATCGAATATTTAAATGAATTAATTAGATTTTTTAAACAGATAAAAGTTGTACAAAATGTGGCTGGTTTATATGAAAGGAAGGTAAAGAAACTGCTTTTGGAATACTTACATCCCAAACTTTCTCAGCATTATTCCCAAAATAAAAAACTGATGATAATGATCCGAGATACTATTTACAAAATTTTACGAAAATACGATTATTTAGTAGAAGACCATCCCAGAGCTGCGGGTGGTGGACAATCTACAAGAACTTGTTTAATTATTGGTCCCGCCTATGAGAAAGCAATACAGGAATATTATGAAGTGAAAGCAAGGGATCCAGCTCACATTGTCTTTAATGTGATTGAAAAAGAATCATCTGGAACTTCCCGATTCTTGACACCCAAACTATCATCTGAAACTGAAGTAAACCTTAGGAACACACTTTTAATTAACTTTAACGGAAAAATGGTTCGTAATCTAATTAATATCAATTCTTCTATTGAAAATAAACAATATGCTAAGAGTCTTAAAATGCTAAAGAAGTTTGTTCCAGATTATTTTAAGAATTGTTATCGTCACTTTTATCATCCTGATAATGAAATTACTAAAAGAAATATTTTTGAGTTTATTAAGCTAATTTCTGATGTGAAAGATTTTCCTTTCTATGCTGATGAATTGTCGAACTTATTTGAAAAATGTGAGCAAATTGAGGTAAAATCAAATAATCTGGAGCAATTAAGCCATGAAATATATAATTTGGTTTATAATTTTTATATTAGATTAAAAAAATTTTTAAATAGATGATAGCAGAATGAAAATAAAAACTCTACTAGAAGATGCCTTGGAAGATGTATTATTAAACAAAGAAGAGTTTGACAATCTAAAGTTCGTGATTAAGCAAACAGTTACGGGAAAAATTAGCGAGAAGATCTTTAGAGAATATATTCTAAAATCTCGTATCAAGATGAAAGATGATCTATTAAAGTTTTTCCCTGCTTATGCAAAATTAGAAAACGATACATATAATTTACAATCAGATTTGTTGCTAAAAGAATTACAGGAGAAAAATTCATTTCTAGAACAAGTAGCAGAACGACTAGATTCTATTTACCAAGGGTTAAAAGAGAAATAAATCTAAAATGAAAAAAATTAGAAAAAATAAAAAAAATCAAATTAATTTATAGCTCCATTTGTAATATTAAATGGCTTCTATCTTTTTTTCCGCCCATCTTCTTTGCAGCATTGGCATTGGCAATATTGTCAGCTCCCACTGGCCATGAACCACGTTTTATATAGTGAGGTGTTTTTCTATCTTTTGCTCGTAATGAAGTTTCTCCGTACATTAGCATGGAGAGATATTTGCGGCGATGATCAGGATGAACTACCCAATCATGAAAGCTAATTGAGTCAAGTTCTCCTTTTTTATCTTTATGAAATACATCTGGAATTACATAACCACATGCTGCTAACTGTTTAGTTGACTTATGACGCACAACCCACATCATCCAATCAGTTCCATATCTATGTACGAAATCCACGATGTTATCAAAATTTTTAGACGCTTTGGGAGTAATTTTTGCAGAGGGAGGCATATAGTTGGCATGAATTCCGATATACTCATCCTTAATTTGCATCATACCTTCTAATCCTGGATTAGAAAATTCATATTCTGCAAAATTTACGCCTTTCTTTTTTAGAGTAGGATTACGATATGGATCCATTTTCATGGCAGGCATCCAGTATCTATCCTCTTGAAATTTTATTATAAATCCCTTATCCATGAATATTTGTTGATAAATTGGAGGATTTACTGGTGAGCCGATAAATAAATCCTTTCTACTTCCTTCGACCATAAAGCCCCATCCAAAAATAACCGTGGGTACATTAATGGGACCTCGAATCGAAGTGAAATTATTTTCACGAGCATATTCAATTATTTTATTAACTAGAACCTCAATTTTTCGTGGATCATGATCAATTACCCTAAAAAATCCAAAAAATAAGACATCACCACCATCATCATAAACTAATGCATGCCCTATTACCTTATCAGTCATGTTTCCGAATGTTTCTGTACCTATTTCCTCTTCGAGAATAATCGATTTGGCATTGTATTCTTCAAAATCACTTCGCATATATTTCCAAAAGTCGGGCAATACGGGGATACTTATACCAACTTGAATGTATTTCATAATTTCATCTGGGTTTTCAAGAATCCGTGTTTGGATATCTCTTATAACTTCGATTACTTGCATAATTTTCAACTCAAATTTGTACTTTTTATGATTAGTAATGTGTAGTTATGATGAGGATATTTAAAGAAAAAAAAGTGATGATGTAAGATTAAAGTAGATGAAAATGAGGAGAAGGATTCAAAAAAGGAAAGAGATTCAGAATCATAAAATTTTTAAAAACTTAAAGACTAAATTATTTTTTTGGACAGTAAAATATAATATCAAATCTGAAATTAAATTTTAAATTCTTCAATATTCAAGTATCATGAAAACCTTAATAGTTGCTCTTGGAGGAAATGCTCTTATTAAGCCAGGGGAAAGAGGGACTGCAGAGCAAATGCTAAATAATCTAAGAGCACCTATTAAGCAAGTTGCTAAATTATCAAAGGACTATAATATAATAATAACGCATGGAAATGGCCCACAGGTCGGCGCGCTTTTACTTCAACAAGAAGCTACGACTGAAGTAACTAAAATGCCTTTAGAGATTTTAGTTGCAGAAACACAAGGCCAAATTGGATTTCTTATTGAATCTACATTAGATGAAGAACTTACCCATTTAGGAATAGATGCTGAAAAATATTTTTTAACGGTTTTAACATATGTAGAAGTAGATCCTACTGATCGCGCTTTCAAACGACCTACTAAACCAATTGGACCAATTTACAAACGTAAAAAACTTGGATTTGTAAAAACTTCAAAAGGTTGGAGACGTGTAGTACCCTCCCCGAAACCAATAAGAATTGTACAATGGAGGGAAATTAGAAAATTAATGGAAGAAAATTTTATTGTTATTGCATGTGGAGGTGGAGGAATACCAGTTGTCAAAGAAGGTAATCGCTTTAATGGGGTAGAGGCTGTCATTGATAAGGATTTAGCTAGTGCTAAATTAGCTGAACAAATTGGTGCAGATATATTATTAATCGCCACAGATGTGGAAAAAGTTGCGCTAAACTACGGAACAATAGATTTTCAATATCTTGACAAATTATCAACTATGGAAGCAAAAAAATATATGAAGGAAGGGCATTTTCCTCCAGGTAGTATGGGCCCGAAAGTTCAAGCGTTAATTAACTTCTTAGAAAGTGGTGGGGAACAAGCAATAATTACATCTATTGAAAAAATTAAAGCAGCTCTAGAAGGAAAGGCAGGTACCCATTTCTATATTTAAAGTTATGACTTTTTGGGATAAAAAAGACTATTATTTTATCAAAAAAGTATTTTAGTGTGATAAATACCTAGTAAAATTTCTCATTTTTTTGACGCAAAGCTTCCAAGAGTAAAGTTTAAATATTTAAACAACAAAGTTGTTCATGAAATCTGAATCTAATAAAAATTAAAATTAAAAAAGTGAAATATTAAAATGGATAAAAAAAAATTAGCATATTTATTTTCAGTATTGCTTTTAACTACTATTTTATCGATAACTCCTGTTAAAGCATATCCTTATAGTTACGATAGAATTAAAATTATAAGAGATGATTATGGTGTACCTCATATCTTCGCGAGAACAAAAGAAGGATTAGGTTTTGGATGTGGATACATAACGGCACAAGATAGATTATGGCAAGCAGAACTTTATAGAAGAAGTGCATTTGGAAGTCTTGCAGAAATAGATTTAGCATCGATTGAGAGTGATTTACAAACCAGAACAATAGGATATAGTAGAGCAGAATTATTAGAAATTTTTAATAAATGGGTTCCCACTAAACCAGAAGCAAAATTAAAGGAAATGTTATTAGCTTTTGTTGATGGGATGAATGCATATATTACGGAAGCATTGCAAGCTCTTGCTATGGGTGACCTTTCAAAGATTCCAATCGAATATTTAGCATTTGGATTCCTTCCCGAACCTTGGACAATTGAAGATAGTGTAGCTATCATGTCTATGATGGCATGGAGATTTGGAGGTTGTGGAGGTGGTGAGCTTGGGTATGCTGCAAGGTTAGAATCATTGATGCACCGATATGGACCAGAGGATGCTTGGGGTATCTTTAATGATCTGTACCCACAAAACGATCCTGGTTCGGAAACATCAATCAGAGGCGAATGTATGGGAGAGATAAATTGGTTTGCTGGTGATTTAAATGATGTTAGTAGCATTCTTGAGGCTTCAAGCAATATAAATGAAGTATGGAGTAATTATGAGGAAGCTCAAATGGGGCAAACTGAACTCTTCGAATCTTTAGGATTACCTACTACATTTGGAAGCAATGCGTGGATAGTTAGTCCAATTAAGTCTGAATCGGGAAATGCGCTTCAAGTAGGAGGTCCTCAAATGGGACACTCAATTCCTCAAATTGTTATGGAAGTAGGTTTACATGGAGCTGGAATTAATGCTGTTGGCATGATGATGCCAATGGTTCCTACTATATTGATTGGAGTAAGCACTCATGGAGCATGGACTTCTACGACTGGCAATTCAGATGTAATGGATACTTACATTGAGGTTCTAAATCCTGACAATCATAACCAATATTTGTATAACGGTGTATGGGAGGATATGGAAGTAAGAACCGAAAGAATTTATGGCCCTGGAAAAGCATATTACGTAGATTTTGATATTAGACGTACTGTTCATGGGCCTATTATTGGGGAGGATGAAAACAATCATTTAGCTTTCACCATGAAAACTCCTTATTACTTAAATGATCTTGCAGCTGAAGAGGGATGGTCCCTCTTTCAACAAGCACGAACACATTGGGACTTTTTTGATGCTTGTGCTACGGTCCAACCAAATCATAACTTCTATTGGGCAGATAGATATGGAAATATTGCATATTGCCATTCTGGATACTTCCCTATAAAGCCTGAAACAGGTAAAGATGGAAGAATTATCGATGATAGATTTCCATTATGGGGTACTGGAGAAGAAGAATGGGTACGTATAGGGGGGTACGCTGATATGCCAAAATGCCTTAACCCTGAAGAAGGTTTTATTGCTAATTGGAATAATAAACCAATAGCTAATTGGCCTTATGCAGAAGTTGATTGGGGTGAAGGACATCGTGTTAAACGAATACAGGATCTCTTAAGTATGAAGGATAAACATACATACGAAGATATGAATGCAATTAATATGGATGCTGGCTATAACCATATTCCAGCGATGAGTTTATTAGATGATTTAATAGCAGCTGCTGGCACTTCTCTTGACCCTGATATTCAAGCCGCTTTACCTTATTTAGAAGCTTGGAATGGTCACTATAATGATATTGAATTACCATGCTGGCCTGATCCTGCTGCTACATATGACGATCCTGGCTTAACTATTTTTGATGCATGGAATAGCAGAATTGATAACGCTGTATTTGATGATGATCTTCCTGGAGGAGTAAGGGGAGGGACTAGCACATTGATCCACTTGTTTGATGGCCCCGCTTCGAAAATGCCTTTATATTATGATTATCTCAATGCCGAAGATAAAAATAATGTTATTAATCAAGTATTAAAAGATGCGATCACATATTTGAAAGGTAAATATGGACCTGATATGGATACATGGCTTACACCAGTTGGAAAAACATGGTTTAGCGCGCAGGGAGCGTTACCATCAACTGTAATGCATTCTATGAACCGTGGAACATACAACCAAATTGTAGAAATGAAAAAAACACGTGGTTGGTCAGTTTGGGATGACACGGTTAATGCAATGAACGTTATTCCACCAGGTCAAAGTGGATTCATAAATGGATACATGGAGCTGAACCCTCATTCTTATGATCAATTAATGTTGTATGAAACTTGGACATATAAACCAATGCGATATGACTATTACGAAATCAGGAGTGTAGCAGAGTCTATGAAATATCTCATATATTATCTTTAACTTAAATTTTAAAAAAAATTTTAAGAATATTATTTTTTTTTTTTATTATTAGGATTTTTAAATAATGCTTAAGAGGATTTTTTATCTTACTAGTACTTTTTCTATAACTTTTAAAGCCCAATCTACTTGTTCTTTAGTAATAATTAAAGGTGGGGCAAAGCGTATGGTGGTAGAGTGCGTATCTTTAGCTAAGATTCCATTATCTTTAAGCATTTCTACAATATGTCTCGCTTCTGTGGCAAATTCTATTGCCATTAATAATCCTTTACCTCTTACCTCTTTAATAGGTACAATTGTTTCTTTTTCTGCAAGTTTTTTAAGTCCATCTATAAAATAATCACCAAGTTGTTTAGCTCGTTCAGCTAAGTGATCTTCTACGTGAATATCTAAAGATTTCATAGCAACGGCAGCTGCTAAAGGATTACCCCCAAATGTACTTCCATGGGTTCCTGGTTTGATCACATCAGGACCAACTATCTCTTTGGTGGTTACTATCCCAGATACAGGATAAACACCACCTCCAAGAGCTTTTCCTAATAAAAGCATATCTGGTTTTACATTCTCATGATCGCAGGCAAATAGTTCTCCAGTTCTGCCAAAACCAGTTTGTATCTCATCTGCAATCATTAACACATTATATTTACTGCAGATTTCTCTTGCTTTTTTGATATATCCCTCTGGAGGAATTTTGACCCCAGCCTCTCCTTGCACAGGTTCGAAAAGAAAGCCCGCTACTCGTTCTGGACCGATTTCCAAGATAATATTTTCCAATTCTTCAGCATTTCCATAGGGAATAATTTTAAATCCAGGAGTATATGGTCCGAAGTTGCCATAATATTTTGCTGCAGAAATATCGGTACTAAAGCCAACAATAGTAATCGTTCTTCCATGAAAATTATCTCTACAAATTACAATGTGAGCTTGATCTTTTGGAATTTTTTTCTTAATATAACCCCAAGCTCTGGCAACCTTTAAGCCTGTTTCTACTGCCTCAGTGCCAGTATTCATAGGAAGGGCCATAATTCCAGATTTATTAGGGTCATTAATATGAGGACCTACAATTTCACACAGTTTCTTTAGAAATGGTCCCATCATATCATTATGAAATGCGCGAGAAGTAAGTGTAACTTTATCCGCTTGTTCTTTTAAGGCTTTTACAACTTCAGGATGACAATGTCCAGTATTTTGACTTGAGTAGGCAGATAAGCAATCCAAATATTTGTTACCCTCTGGATCATATACCCAAACCCCTTCTGCTTTCGATATTACAACAGGAATGGGGTGATAGTTATGAGCACAATATTCAAGGTCCATTTCAATAAATTCTTTCGAACTTGGCATGAAATTTCACACTACTATTTTTTTGAAATTCATTAAATTAAAAATCTTATTTAAGATTAAAGTTTTCGATTTTTTCCCTAAAGAGATTTGGGAAATGGATGGGAGTGAGAATAGACTTAATAGAAGTATACCTAACAAAAATATTCATATTAGAGGAAATTCTATGATCTTTATTTACTACATCTAAAATGTTGGCACGAAAAAATAATTTTAAAAAATGCAAAACAAGCTAATAATCAATATAATTTTGGCAAATTTATTATGGAGCTTCATTCCAATAATAGTTTCTGATTTATTCGTAGATATTTCTATTATTATGGTTATATTTTTAAGATTTCTGATTTCTGGATTTGCTTTATTAGTTCTAGCTCTAATCCTAGTTTTAATTAACAATAAATTTTCCCAAAAGAAACCAATTTCAATTAGATTTCTATTTGAAAATCTATTTCATAAGAACAGGAGATTTTTTGACATAAAAAACATCTCATACTACCTTTATTTAGGATTTTTTGGAGTAATTCTGAATATTATCTTTTTCTTTTTAACGCTAAAAACTACTTCAATTACATTTACGATGATAGGGTTTCTTTTAAGCGTAATTTTCATTGCATTTTACGAAAAGGGGGTAAATTTTGAAAAATTTGACATATTCAAGGT
>JBHLKA010000058.1:0-15875 GCA_048887145.1 Candidatus Hodarchaeota archaeon | reverse complement strand
GTTTCAATACCTCTATCAAATGGAGGTATGAAAGTCCCTTCTGTACCTATCTTAATATCGAGATCCATTTTATCACTTTTATCTATTTATTTAATATAATTAAGAAATTCTAAAAATTTTATAAACCTCTCGAATTTTAACATTTATTAAAAAAGATGAATAATGATTAATGTTTTGATTACATTTTAAAACAAAATTTAAGATTAACAGAGGAGATTGATTGCAATTATGAAATTTAGTTTTCATATTCCTGTACCAACTCCTCGGCTTGATTTAATGATTAATGGAACAAAAAAAGCAGAGGAGTGTGGTTTTTTTGGCGTTTTTTACGCTGATCATACAATTATGTTGCCACCAGGCCCAGGAACCTGCTATGATGCTTTTTGCTTTTTAAGCTCCTTAGCCATGGTAACAAAAAAAATCAATTTATGTACGGGTGTATCTGATTGTCATCGTTTTCATCCAGCATTAATGGCACATAAAGTTGCAACCTTAGATGTAATTTCTAATGGAAGAGCAATGATAGGTATTGGAGCAGGTGAAGCGATGAATATTGATATGTATGGATTAAATAGAAAAAATTCTGTTTCAAAACTAAGGGAATATATCACTTTATTAAGGAAATTTTGGACTAAGAAAAGAGTTAATGAAAAAAGTGAATTTTGGGGTGAAATAAAAAAAGCATATATTCAAATAAAACCAATTCAGAAGAGTCCACCCATTTATGTGGCTGGTAATGGTCCAAAAACGCGTCAAATAACTGGAGAATTAGCAGATGGCTGGTATCCGCTTTATCAACCACCATGGGTTTATAAAAAAAATATTAAAGAAGTTATTGAGGCTGCAAAAAATGTTGGTCGAGATCCCTCCGAAATTGACTATGCATATGATTGTTTTGTCGCTATAGATGATGATGATCCAAATAATGCTATAAAAAGATGTGAATTTTTCAAATCTAGTTATTTATTAAATGCTAGAATTACAAATGAAGCGTATTCAAACTTAAATTTACCCGAGGAACTCACTATTCATAATTTTGAAATGGATAATCCAAAAGCCTCAGAATACTTAAGTAATATAGATAAACTACCCGAGACGATCCTCCAAGATTTTAATTGTATTGGTACAACCGATGATGTTATATCAAGTATAGAAGAATATAAAGAAGCAGGAGCTACAAACATAAGTATAATGAACAGAGGTCCAGATCCTAATAAAGTATACGAGATTTTTCGGGACAAAATTATCCCCTACTTTAAGGATTTAGATGAATAAAATTATTTTTCTAATTATTTTATTTTTGGTTTAATTAAGTTTTCCATTCCTTTAGTAAGATACTCATAACTATAATATCATGGTATTGACCATTCTTAAAAACTGCTTGCCTTTTTCTTCCTTCTTCAACAAATCCTACTTTTTTATAGCACTTTATAGCTCTAATGTTAAAATCATCAACGTATAATTCTATTCGATTTAGATTTAGCGTATTAAAACCATATTTAATTAATAATTGTAATGTCTCAGTACCATATCCTTTCCCTTGATTTTCTTTATCACCAATGAAAACACCGCAAACCGCAGTTCTATCTTTCCAATTTATATTTTGAAGTCCGCAATTGCCAATGAGTTTTTCCTTAGTTTTATTTTCAGTTAACAAAATAGAAAAAATTATTGTATTTTCTTCAGTTTTAAGATTCTCAAACCACTCTTCTTCCATATCACGCGTAAGAGGACGATACATCATTAAATATTGCGTGATTTCAGGATCATTTAACCATTTAAGGAATTTTTCAATATATTCCCTTTTAAGGGGTGCCAGTTTTACATTTTCTCCTTTTAGCATAGAGAATATTATTTAACAAAAGAATTAAATTTTCTTCAAACTCAGAAAAAATTTATTGAAAAAGTTAAAAATAAATACCTTTCTTACGAGATAAATATTTTACCAGCTCTAAACCACCAATACAAATAAGAGAAATTAAGAAACATACTAACCAGTCAAGTCCTGTCAAATACATAAACATAAAGTTTATACCCCAAGATGCTAATGTGATTTGGACTCCAGGTATATACATTAATGCAATGAAAACTCCAAATAGTAACCCTATTAAGAGATACATAAATTTTGTGCTATCTTCTTTTATACTTTTAATTAATGATTTGTTGGGTCTCCGAATTTGAAATACTAAGAAGGTTTCGCAAAAAAATAACGTAACCATCAGCATAGTTAAAGTTTTAGCATTAGTTAGAACTTGAAGTGAAGTCTCTGAAGAATAAAGATAAGCATTACTAAAAGCTCCAAATTCATGATTTTCACGAAAAACAGGATAACCCCCAGAATAAACCGTAAAATAAGTGATAATCATACAAGCGGCTAATAATATTCCAAAGATAAATAAGAGATAAAAAGTATTTTTTGAAAGAATTTCCTCCTCATCTCGTGGCTTTTGCTTCATGACGTCTTTAGGCGTTTTATCAAAAGTTAAAATTAAACCAGGAAAAAGGTGTAGCGTTATTGTTAGAAAGATCCATTGATAATAGAAAGCTTCACTTAAAAAATAGGGTAATCCTAATATTACTGTTAGAAAAAATTGCACAATTCCCTCGAAGACGTTAATAGAAATATAGAAAAATACCACAGCACGTATACGAGAAAAAATACCCCTTCCTTGCTCAATCCCTGTAACAATTGAATTAAATGAATCATCGCTAATCACCATATCAGAAGCTTCTTTAGCTACGTCTGTTCCTTGAATTCCCATTGCAATACCAGCATCTGCCATATTGA
This sequence comes from Candidatus Hodarchaeota archaeon, assembly GCA_048887145.1. Lineage (GTDB taxonomy): Archaea > Asgardarchaeota > Lokiarchaeia > Sigyniarchaeales > SOKP01 > SOKP01. The sequence continues at coordinate 13,087 of JBHLKA010000058.1, read as the reverse complement.
GTGCAAGAGCATCATTAACGCCATCACCTGTCATTGCAACCACTTTATTGGCATCTTGATATTGTTCAATAATATCTTCTTTATGCTCTGGAGATACTCTTGCAAAAACCTTGATTTTATTGAAATCGTAAAATGAATCAATTTCTTTAACATCCTTTCCCTCAACAACTAACTCATCATCTTCCTTTATTATAGCTATTTGCTTTGCAATAGCCCTTGCAGTGGTAGGTGAATCTCCTGTGATCATAACAACATCAACACCAGCATCATAACATTCAATTACGCTCTCACGAACTCCTTCCCGAGGCGGATCAAGAATGGTAACAAATCCTATATAAATCATTTCTGATTCACATAATTCTCTACTTTTGTCACCTTCGGAGGGTAATTCATCTAATTTTTTATAACAAATGCTTAATATGCGATAACCCTGTGCTGCGTATATATCAGCAATTTTTATTACTTTTTCTTTTATATCATCAACAAAGTCAACTTCAGTGTTATTATATAAAACTTTTTTACATAATGGCAAAAGAATTTCACTCGCACCTTTAGTAAATGAATAATATTTTCCGTCTCTCTTATAAATCTTCGTCATTCTTTTAACTTTTGAATCAAAAGGATATTCCTTAATATATTCAAAATCTTCAAGCATGTATGAACCCATTCCTTTTTGAAAAAGAACCATTAAAGCGCCTTCGGTGGGAGAACCAATAACATTCCAGTTTGGAATAATTTTCCCTGAAATTTCAATTTCACTTTTAACTAACGCAGAATTGTTATTAAGAAATCCTGATGTTAATAATAATTTGAGTTGTGGATGTTCATCAATATGTTTTATATAAACCGGATTTTTTGGGTCATCAATTAAGATAATATCACCTTCAGGACTATAACCACTTCCAGTTACCTTGTAATTGGAACCATTTGTCCATACATGTTGGATGCTCATTTGATTTTTAGTTAGAGTGCCAGTTTTATCAGAGCATACTACACTAACTCGTCCCAAACTATCTACAGAGGCAAGATTTCTTATAATAACTCCATGACGGGCCATAACTAATACTCCTGTGACCAAAATTATTGTTACTAATAAGGGAATATTTAAAGGAAGTAGATCCAAGGCTGAATTTAAACTAATAACTACTTCAGGAGTGCCTTCCGCAACCCATTTTATTAATAGAACTAAAAGCCAAAATCCAAAAACAATTAATCCTAACCATTTACCAAAATGATTCATTTTTTGGCGGATAGGGATTTCACTTGTACCCGCCTCCTCTAATCCTTGAGAAATTTTTCCAATTTCAGTATCTTTTCCGGTTTTTACTGCTATAGCAGTTGCATTACCTGTAGTGATATACGTTCCATAAAAAACCATATTAAGACGTTCACCAATTGAGATTTCGATATCAGATAATGCATTACCTTCATATAATTTCTTGACTGGTTCACTCTCACCTGTTAATGACGCTTCATTAACCTCAAGATTAGATGCTCTTATTATTCTCCCATCTGCAGGAATTCTATCCCCTTGTGTTAATACTAATAGATCTCCTACAACAACATTTTTGGTAGGTACGTCCATCTTTTCACCATTTCTAATAACTGTTGTAGTTGGAGCAGTCATTTCTCTTAAAGCATTTAATTTTTTAGTCGCCCTATATTGTTGCACAATTGCGACAAAACAATTTAAGAAAACTATCACTAAAGTAATTCCCACAAATGTTAAATTTCCACCCCCAAAAAATGCAGCTAAAAATAAAATTAGAGCCCCAATTAGGTAGATTACTATTAACCAGTTAAATAAGGGTGCTAAATAGATCTTTATAAATCCTTTTGAGGCTTTAGGGATTTCATTAAAGCCATATAATTCTATTCTTTTCTGTGCTTCCTCATTTGATAATCCAATAGTGGGGCTTGTTTGCAATTCAGAATAGATTTGGTTTAAATCCATAGTATAATAAGGTTTTGACATATGAAAATCTCCCGCGACTTTGTAAAATTTATTAATACATTGTTATAAAATTAAATCATTTTAATAGATAGACTATAATAATAATTATTTTTATTTTATTTCTTTTTGATAACAGTAAAATAAAATTAATTTTTGTGATCTTTAGAATTAGTCTTGATTTTATCCCTTAATCTCTTAATTAATTTACTCCAATCGATATAAACCAATAGGAACAGAATTATGATACATGCTGCCCAGACTAAAGAACTAGTTAAAATTTGCAATGGAGTACTCTCTGGAATAATTCCTTCAGTGGCAGCAACAAGATCAATCCCAAATAACTCAAAAAGAAACTGGCCAAGAGCAGTATCTGCTAGCCAAATAGGAAGTGCGCTACATAAAAAGCATAGAACAAATTTTCCTAAAAAACAATAAATTAATGCCTTAAAAATACTATATTGAGCTATACCCAGTACAATTAGAAAAGCATCATCTGGAAGAGGAGTTGCGGCAAAAATAAAGATTAATATTGGTGCCCAACCTTTTTCAACATATCCTTTCATACGTTCCATACTTTCTGATTTTCCAATAAAATCTTTAGATCCACGGCCAATTAACCATGCGGAAACTTCCCCAATACTTGCCCCAAGACCACCTACAATACCGAGTAAAACGGGATTTACACCAGGAATCACTGCAGATATTACGATAAGCGCAATCGTATAAGGAACTGGAAATATTATTGTAAAATTACCAAAAATACTAATTAAAAATACTCCAAGGTAAATTCCAAAATCCCCAAATTCACCATGAAACCAAATAACAGTGTTTGCTAGCCATTGACCAAAATTTATATTAAATAAAGCTAAAAGAATAAATAAGATTAAAATAACACTAATAAAGATGATTCCACCGTATTTTTTTAAAAAACTCATCCTATTGGAGGTTTTTACGGACTTTTCTTGGTTCATTTAATTTCTAGCCTTGTGGGTTATTAAATATAGAAAAAATTTTAAAATTTTAGATTTTTTCGTCTTGCTATGTATTTAAATATTTCAATTCCGAAAATCCCTAGCAGAGATAATAAAATGCAAATTAGCCAGTCAGTACCACTGAGGAACATGAAATTAATCTGGAAATTTAATCCTGATGACGCTATGAAGGAATTTATTGGTAATGAAAAGCAAATATGTAATATATGGACTAGTAAAGTAAATGCGTTGATAATAAATAACTTCCAACTAAATTCTTCTTTAATACTTTTAAAAAGGGATTTATTTGGTCTTCTAATACTCCATATAAAAGTTGTCTCAACAATGTAAATTGTAGTAATAAACATGGTTCTTGCTTTTTGTGCTATTAAATCACTCTCTAAATAACTGAAATCCAAATTCCAAGAATTTAAGGGAATAGTCTCTCCTAAGGTAAGTTGTAAAGCTAAAACCAAGCCTAAGCCCATAAGGAAAGCATGAATGAGTAATAATATCCATGTATTTTTATTTAATAATTCCTCATTATTTCTTGGAGGTTCATTCATAACATCTATTGGAGGTTTATCAATAACTAATGCTAATGAAGGAAGTGAATGAACTATTCCAAAAATGTAAATATGTTGCCATTCTGAACTAAATAATACAAAAGTGGGTATGAATTCATAAGTAAAAAATATCAACGCCTCCATAATATTTAAGCAAATAAAGAAATAAACGATGACTCGAATTTTGGCAAATAAACCTCTACCAATCTTCACACCCTTTACTATGGACGTGAAATTGTCATCTGATATTACTAAATCTGCGGTTTCTTTAGCAACATCAGTGCCAGTAATACCCATAGCTATTCCGGCATTGGCTAGTTTTAAAGCCAACGCATCGTTAACTCCATCGCCAGTCATAGCAGTAATTTTATTCTGTTTTTGATAATTTTGAACAATAATTTCTTTATCTGAAGGAGATACTCTCGCAAAAACTGAAACTCGGTTGAACTCCTGCTCATTAAGCCTTGAAATTTCAGAACCTTCAATAACTAAATCATTTGGCTTATATATCCTCATTTGAGATGCTATAGTCTGTGCTGTGTTAGGATGGTCACCGGTTATCATTACTACTTTTATTCGTCCAGATTCACATTCTTCTACTGATTCTCTTACTTGACTACGTGGTGGATCTAAAATAGCTAAGAAACTTAGAAAAGTTAGGTCTTTTTCAATATTTTCTCTACTATCTTCTATATTATTTTCCATTTTCTTATATGCAACAGCTAAAGTTCTATACCCTTGTTTTGCTTTTGACTGAATATTATCCAAAATTTCTTTTTTAAAATCCATTGATAATGTTTTTAATTGATTATTAGTTTCTATGTGAGTACATATTTCCAGAATTTTTTCCGGAGCACCTTTAGAAAAAATATAATTAGTATTTCCATCATTATTTGGGCTACAAATCGTAGACATCCGTTTGATTTCGGAGCTAAATGAAAACTCTTTTTTCTTTTTATAATTTCCTCTAATGTCGTATAAAATATAACCTGCTTTTTCAGCTAATACTAAGAGTGCTGCTTCTGTAGGTGATCCTAAAGCTCTTCTTACTGCCATTTCTCTCCTATCTTTTCCTCTTACTTTAACATCTTCATAAATAAGTCTAGCATTATTATTTAATACGCTTGATTCAATGAATATTTGAAATGTTTTATTATCTTTTAGGTTAATAACTTTACCATTTTCTGAAATAAATCCCTCAGTTTCATATCCAGAACCTGTAACCTTATATTCTTTATTATTAATCCAAAACTTTTCTACTGTCATTTCGTTTTTGGTTATTGTACCCGTTTTATCTGAGCAAATAACAGATACTCTCCCTAGAGATTCAATAGCAGAAAGATTTTTTATAATAACCCCATGTTGTGCCATATTAAGAACGCCAGTAATTAAAACAAGGGTTGTTAATATGGGTAAATTAATAGGCATGATATTCATTGATCTAAGAATTGAGCTAATTAATGCATTACTAATAAAATCTCCATAAAATTTATCCTGAATACCTAAAAGTGCAAATTTATATATTATCAGAATCACTAAAATTATTATTACAATAGAACCTAGAATATATCCAAGTCTGTTTAATTTTCTTGTCAGAGGGATTTCTTCAATACTTCCCATTTCATTCAATTGATTTGATATTTTACCAATTTCGGTATTAACTCCTGTTCCTGTAACTACTGCCTTTGCTCTTCCAGTATCAACATAAGTGCCCATAAATACCATATTAAACTGTTTCTGTATTGGTAATTCTACATTTTTTAGTTCTTTATTATTTTTTTCAACGGGCTCACTCTCACCTGTCAGAGGTGCTTCATCAATAGTTAGGTTGGTAACATCAATAATTCTAGCATCAGCAGGAATTTTATCTCCTTGTTCTAATAAAATTATATCGCCTGGGATCAATTCTCTTGTTGGGATTTCAAATTGAGCACCATCTCTCAAAACTGTTGCTTTTAATGCACCAATTTTTCTTAGAGATTCGAGGGCTTTTTGTGCCCTAAATTGCTGGATTATCACAGTTATAGAGTTTAGGAATACCACGGTAAAGGTAATTATTGTTGAAGCTGGAGATCCTAATAGAAATACAATTATTCCAGAAATTAGCAAAATTACTATCAGAAAATTAAAAATTGGCGCTAAATAAACTTTCCAGATGGATTTTTTAATTTTAGGTAATTCATTAAATCCATATCTAGAATAATATAGTTTTAACTCAGATGATTTTAAGCCCTTTTCTTTATCCGTATTAAAATCTTTAATTAACCCATTAATAGATTTTGTATAATATTTATTATTAGATAATTGAGTTTCAGGCATAATTTTTTTATTTAGATAATTATGAATAATTATAATTATAGAATTCACCCTTATTAATTATTTAGCCTTCAAAATGAGTTATAGTTTTTACACGGATTCTACCTGTACTGTTTGAGGATCCCCTAAAATATCTTTTAAACCATTAAATTTTTTTCTAATAGTAGTACTTGAAAATTTGCTTGTTTCCTCAATCAGATTTTGGGTAAAGATTTTCTTATTATCTAAAGTCTGACCAACGTAATAAATTAAACCTGCTGTAAATGCTTTATAATTTAAGTTTTGTATGTGAGAATAAGCAATCTTGTTTAATAATTCGGCTGCTAATAGTTGCATATCAATTTTTAATTTTTCATATTCAGATTTATTCGAGAAATAGCTTTTTATCTTATCATAACTAATACTGTTGAGATCTTTTTGGAATAAAATTTTTATTTTTTCCTTAATTTCACGCTCTAAGGTAGCTTTATCTTTAACACTTTTATCAAATAACTTTTCTGTTCTTTTTACTTTAAGCATAGCATTATTAAGCATTTTTTTATTAATTTTATGACCTAATTCTCTGGCAACTTTAATATATTCCTCTATCCTAACATGTGTTATATCTTTTATCTCCATCCAGACAATTGCTAAAAAAATAATTACCATATTTTGATAGGTATGCCTGTGGTATTTGTTATATCTGAGATATCGATTTTTGATCCTTTGATATTTTACTTTATTTATATTTAATCCTATACCATAGCTTTTTAGCAATTCAATTGTTTTTTTTTGTTCAGAAAAACTAGTCTGATAATCTCTAAACCACTTATTTAATGTTTTTATTTGGTCATATTTTTGTTTAATTTTTGGGTCTTGGGTTGCTTTTGAATCTCCAAACCTTATTTTGCGTTCATAATCCAATTGTGATTCTGAATAAATTTGCTCAGAAGGTGATGTTTCAAAATCTATTTGTTCATCTAAAATTAGCCCACAATCTTTACAAACAAGATATCCTCCATCTTGTTCTATATTCTGGTGTTTACATTTAGAGTTTTCAGAGGAAAGTTCTCTTTTTTTTTTCAAAAATAGCTCAATTTAATAATTTTTTAAAATAATTTGACAATATTTCAAAAGGAAAATTTTATTTAAATTTTTATAAAATGGCACCAAAATAAATATTATAAATAATTTTACAAATAATTATCAAATTTTGAATAAAACTAGGAGTTTAAAAATGAAAAAACATAATCTTTTCAAATTTTTAACCTATATTAGCACAAGTTTTACAATAGTCATTTTAATTGAATTAATTGTTATAATTTTATTTAGCACGATAATAGAACTAAATTTAGGGCCATATACCGTAAATCTGTTTACTATGTTATTTGTTTCAGGATTTACTTCATTTGATGTAATATTAGAATGGATTTTATTACTTACGATCATATGTGGCTTCTTAGCTTTGAATTTTGCCTTGCTTTTAATTTCTATAAAAAAGAAAAAACAGAATATTATATTGGCAAAATTCCTTCTTTTAATTGGAATATTTTTTCTAATCTCCGGTTTAATTAAAATGTTTAGCATTTATCTTTTAGCTAATAGTGTTATTAAATATAATGGAAGCTCAATTGTTTTTCAAACGGCTCTTTACACAGATTCTATTACACCATTTTTAGGTGGTGTGATGTGGATCTATATTTCAGCTGTAACAATAAGTATCTTAATTTTAGGGCTTGTTTTTGGAGGAATTGGACTTAAAACTATGTTAAAAATGGAAGAGAAAAGTACTACTTAAAATTATTAAAAAATTTAATAAAAAAGTCTTAAAATATTCAGGATAATTTACTTTTTATTTGCTTAGCCCTCGATCTTAACGTTACTTCTGTGATTTTAGCTATTTCTGCTACTAAACTCTGGGTTTTTCGGATTGAACCATCTTTTGCAGCAATATAGATACATGCTGCTGCTAAACCTTTTGGATCTTTACCTGTACGTTTCAATCCATTATTAGATGCTTGTCTTAGCATTTCTATTGCGCTTTTTTGAATATTCATAGGTAAATCTAATTCATTTCCAAATCGATACACTAAACTTTCTGCAGTAATAGGTTGATATCGTAATCCTAATTCAGGTAAAACTTCACGTATTATCATAGCTAAACTTCTATGAACCGTTCTTCTAGGAGTTAATGAAGCTTCGCATAATTCATCTAATAAACGAGGAAAATCATGTACTCTTATGGCAGCATATAAAGATCCTGCTATAAATCCATTAATTGAACGTCCCATAGTTAACTTTTTCTTCGCAACAATACTATATACTTTCCAAGCTGTTTCACTGATGTATTCTGGAATGTTTAATTTAGATGTCAGCATTTTTAATTTAGGTTTCGCTTCCCAAAAATTCCTTTCAATGCTTGAAATTAATGAATTTTGGATTTTTGATAATCTCGAAAAAAGAGCTTGTTCTTTAGGACCAATAGATTTTCCTTTAGAATCCGTCTTGGTGGTGGGTAACATAGTTCTAGGTCCGAAATCTCTCCACCTAGGTTCAGTCCTACGTCTAGTTTGGACTTCTTCCGCTGTATATGCCCTTCTTTCATTTCCAACATAAGTTCTTTCTAAAATCATTCCACAATTTAAACAAACTTTATTTCCATCTCTCTCTTCAATACAAGGGTTTTCACAGCATTCACAAATTTGTAAATCATCATCTAATTTATTGCTCTTCAGAAGATCTCGATAGTTATTATGCATAATAACTCACTGTGAATAAAATGTTAAGAATGATATTCATTTTAAGAAAATTTTTATTAAAGAACTAGACATTATTATTCCTTTAATATTAACATATTATCCTAGTCGCATTAATAAACCTTTGCCATAAATTTTGAACGTCCTTGAAAGTTCTCTCCCATTATATTCCCATTTCATTAATTAGGCTATTAAAAGCGACTGTTAAAAGCAATAAAAATTTTTACTAATTAATAAATAGATTCAATAATCAAAATACTGATATAAGAGGATATTATATTGGATTTTTATGATGTTGTGAAAAAAAGAAGAAGTTATCGGTTTTATAAACCTGATTTGATCCCTGAAAAAGATAAAGTTGAAAGAATTCTAAATGCTGCCAGATTAGCTCCAACATGGGGAAATAGGCAAGGAATGCATTATATCGTAGTTGAAGAGCCTAAAAAAGTTAAGATGGTGTGGAAAGCAATAGATCAAGAGGATAAATTTTCTAATGCCCCTATGTTTATTGTAGGGACTATAAGAGAAACAGCTTCAGGGATTAATAAAGCTGGTATTAAATATTATACCGTAGATTTTGGAATTTGTTTTGAACATTTATTATTAGCAGCAACTGCAGAAGGTTTGGCAACGTGTTGGATTGGTTACTTTGACGAGAAAAAGATTAAGAAAATATTGGAAATTCCTAAGATTTATCGAGTGTTAGGTTTGACTCCATTAGGTTATCCAATCAAAGAAAAAGGGGAAATTACTAATAGATTATCATTGGAAGAAATCGTTCATTATGATAAATATTAGTATTATCCATATATAAGCTTGAAAAGAAAAAATAAAATAATTTAAAAATCTATCCTACTTATGAAAATCATTCGGATCAATCTAGAATCTAATGAAACAAAATATGAAGAAATATCTGGAGCATCGAAATATTTTTTATTAGGGGGCCGAGGATTAACTTCTCAAATAGTCCATGATGAAGTTCCTCCCAATTGTGATCCTTTAGGACCAAAAAATAAACTCATAATAGCAAATGGGATTCTAGCTGGAAGTCCCTTTCCAAATTCTGCTCGTACTTCTGTAGGTGCTAAAAGCCCTTTAACTAATGGTATAAAAGAGGCAAATGTAGGTGGTCGTCCTGCAATGATGTTAGCTAGATATGGCATCAGAGCAATTGTTTTGGAAAATCAATCAACGGATCTGAAAATTATCTTAATCAATCAGCAAACACAAATAATCTCAGGTGAAGAATATAAGGGCTTGGGAAATTATGAACTTCAAAGAAAGCTTAAAAACAAGTATGGGGATAATATTGGAGTCTATTCTATCGGTCCTGCTGGTGAATTCATGATGAGGGCAGCAAGTATAGCTGCAAATGATTTAGAAGGATATCCAAGTAGACATGCTGCACGAGGAGGTCTAGGAGCTGTTATGGGTTCAAAAAATGTTAAAGCTATTGTTATAATTCCCCCAAAAGTATCAAAGGTTAAAATACATGATATTAGAAAGTTTAGGGAAACATCAAAACCATTTGCTCAAAATTTGGCAAATACTAAACAAACATTTTCTATATTTGGAACATCATTGATGATGAGACCTATGAATGAATATGGTGGAATACCTACCAAAAATTTCCATTTGGGCTCATTTGATAAAATTGAAAATATTACAGGCGAAAAACTTCATGAGATTGTAACTGCAAGGGGTGGCAAGAAAAGATTAGCTTGCATTCCTACATGTGTAATTAAATGTTCTAACTTAGTACTTGATGAATATGGAAATCATATTACTTCCAGTCTTGAATATGAGACTATGGCTTTAAATGGGACAAATCTTTTAATTGATAACATCGATAGCTTAGCAAAAATTGATCATTTATGTGATGATGTTGGAATAGATACGATAGAATTTGGAGGAACTGTTGGCGTTGCAATGGATTGTGGAAAGGTTGATTGGGGGAATGCAAAAAGAGTCTTTGACATCTTAGATACAGAAATTAGAAATAACACAACCAAAGGGCAATTATACGGGAATGGAGTTAAAATAATTGGAAAAACATTGAAATCAAAAAGAGTACCTGAAGTAAAAGGACAAGGCATCTCTGCTTATGACAGTAGAGTATTTAAAGCAATGGGGGTTACATATGCAACTTCACCTATGGGAGCAGATCATACATCTGGGGCTGCAATTGCTGGAAGAGTTGCAAGTCAGCATAAAGACTATGGAGAATTAACAGTAAATAAAGGTAAATTCGATTTATCTTTCGAACTACAGATTTATACCGCAGTATTAGATTCAATGGGATGCTGTTACTTTATAGGACCGAGTTATGAAAATATGGAAATTATAACAAATGCTATTAATGCTATGTACAATCTTAAATTAACGAGAGAAGATGTAATAAAAATAGGCATTAATATCATAAAAACTGAACTTGAATTCAATGAAATAGCAGGAATTACTCAAGAAATGAATGACATTCCAAAATTTTTCAGAACAGAATCCTCAGAACCAACAGGATTAAAATACTCCTTTGATAAAAATGATTTAAAAACCTTTTGGCGTAGATTAGATGCACATAAGTTTTAATCATTCACTTTTCATTTTACTATTTCGAAGCATTGGATGATGATAAAAATCAGAATTAGGGACATTATTTTTACCGATGAGTTTAAATCCGAAATACTCATAAAATTTAACATTTTTTTCATTTTCAGTGTGTAAGTAGCATGGCAAGTTTTGTTCATCAATTTCAGTAAGTTTCATCCTTATTAACTTGCTAGCATAGCCCTTACTTTGATGTACAGGATCTATACCAATAAAGGCTAAATACCAATGAGGAAAATTCACATATTGGCTTTGAAAGGAATTAGCTAAATCTTCAAAATTACTCATTCTCTCTATAACTAAAGGATCTGAAAACTCCATTTTTCTGACTTTTCGCAATCTAGTCCTAATCTCCTTAGATTGTGTACCCCTTAGCTGATCTTTTATTCCATGAGGATGCCAAATAGCAACTCGTTCTATATTACTTGAGGTAATATATACTTCACCAGATAAAATTCCAAGTAAAATCAGCCACTCCCCATGAATTGCTACTTTGATCTTTCTTTCAATAGGATCTGGAAAACAATACATAAATAAAGGATCATCTTGAAAAGATCGGCCAAGTACCTTACTGGCCGCTTCAATTTCATCTTCTGATATGCGTTTAGGATTATTTAATTGATTAATATTCAATTTTCAAGCACAATTTCACTTAAGATTTTTTACTTATTTGTTAATATTTGCTGCGCTTTATTAATATTTATACTTTTCATTAGCTAATCTTTTAATAGTTGCAAGAGTAATTTCACCCTCAAGTTCCACACACTTTTTATAATCTTCTTGGAACCAGGGCACATTCCAATCTTCAAGCGGGTTATAATAGCTATAAAAGATAGCTCCAAATTTTACTTTTTTCACATTAGAAATAGCAGCTAGCGTGTTTAATTCTCCATTTTCCATTGAGACAAATCCATTATCTTGCAAATTTCCTACTTCTTCAATATTAATTTTGTAAAAAGCTTCTATTGAATAATTTTTTCCAATATGATAACCACTTGCTCTTTTTTTTACTTCATCTAAAAATATGTTTACGATTTCCTTATCGATTGTTGTGATATCGTTTGATTTGCGCCCATAATAAATTGACGTGCCATCTGGTCCTATAGCGTGAGTTGGGATTAAAAAGTCTAATAATTTAACGTTTCTTGCAATTCCCCAGGCACCACATACTAATAAAAGTACTTTAGCCCCACATGTTATTAAATCCTCTGCTACTGAAGCAATAGGAGATGCCCCCATTGGAGGCATTATAGAAGAAATAGAAATCCCATCAAAATTTCCATTATATAATTGATTAGATGCATATGGATGATATGGTGCCAACCATTCTTTTGATTCCATATTCGCTTCCTTTATCAAATAGTCTAATAAAGACTTAGAAAATAATAGAATTGCATAATCGTTAATTTCAAAATCACTTTTGTTTTTATTTGAAACTTTTATAGCGGTTTTAACAATATCTTCTGAAGTTGAACAATACTTATTAGACATATTAGTAAACACCCTAAAAAGAAGTTAATAAAAGGAAATTTAAAAATCTATTCAAACGTAATTTAAAAAACCTTTTCTTTTCATAATTAATTCTATTAAAAGGATTAAGAAAATACCCAAAGATAATAAAAGTATTGGAATTAAACCAGTTAGAATACCAAACAAATAGATCAAAATATTGAGTATAAAAATAATAGTTAAAACTGCATAACTTACTCCTCCAATAATGGCCCAAACTTTCTCTTTCTTATAAATTGAAGGAGAATAATGCCAACAAATTAACAATAGGAAATTAGAAAGTAAAACAACAATAAATAATGAATACCTTATTAAATCAATCAATATACCGGTAATAGCCAAAATTATTGATAATATACCTAAAATGATTGAGATTTTCAGTAAATTATTCCTCAAGAAATTTATTTCAAATTTGAGACCAAAACTAAGAAT
>JBHLKA010000057.1:0-16417 GCA_048887145.1 Candidatus Hodarchaeota archaeon | reverse complement strand
CAAGAGAAGATTGATTTTTATAATGATTTGGACAAGTTATTAAGGGTGATATGTAGAATTTTTGACAAAATAACAAACATAGCCTCGCTTCGAGGCGGTCAAGTTTTAATGAGTTTAGCAAAACTACAAGATGAAGGAAGTGTTATTAATAAAACGGATGTTATGCGTAGTTTGAATATTGATAGGTTAGAAAAATTAAAGCACGCTTTTGAATATTTAAAAAGGGAAAATTATATAAATATTGAAGAAAAAACAGAAAAGTTCCATATTGTCTCATTAAATGAACAAGAGAATCCTGATTTAACAATTTTCAGAGAGATTGTACAGAAATATTGGCTTACACCCGAACAAGAGTTGACAAAAACTAAGAGGTGGATAGAAGGATGATGAGAAAAAATGAGATTTATTTTGAAGATGAGGAAAGTATTATTAATTCTTTAAAGATCATAAAATCAGAATATTTCAAAAAGGCGATAAAAGCTTTCGTTTGTATATTATTTATTCTAACAACTTATATGATTTATTTGATTCTTTGGTTTCAACCAAATATCTTCCTACCAAGCAATACTACACTAGAGATCACTTCTACTATAAGAAAAATTTCATTTAATTTAACTACAGGTTGGGCATTCTTCAGTATATCTATTTTCATAACGGCATATCTTATTAAATTAATTCGAATGAAGTTTACTCCATCCTTAATATGTTTTATGAAAAAAGAGATTCATAATATTGGCTTCAAATTTCAAAAACGTTTTGCGAGTAGTTCATTATTCTTGATGCTGAATTCTGGAGCAGTTGCTTTACTTATATATATAGATTTTGGAATCATTCAATTTGATGGGAGTTATATAGGAAATGTTGCACAAAGTCTTATTGTCCTGTATTTAATTCTAAGTATTATTATACCAGTTACTTGGATTTTTGTTAATGATAAATTCGTCGCAAAATTAAAACCAAATTTCTATGTTCTTTTTGAATTTCATTATAAGATTAGAAAAAAGCGAGGATATGACCCAAATTTTGTCGGTATTTATTTATCGTCTAATCGCTTATGCTCGAGATTTAATAAATCTGGAAAGGAAGCTCATTCTAAAATCTCAGAAGTTAGGTGGCTTCCTCGTAAAGGTAAAAAAAATTCCGAATTAAATCCGTTTTTACACTTTCATGAATTTTCAGCTCCAGTTAATTTTCAAAAACAGTTTTTGAATATCACATTAGCTTTAAATGAATGGGACGAAAATCATTTACTGAATCACTATTATCGTAATACCGGTTATTCTTACTTAAAAAATATGAAGATGAAATTATTTTCAGACGAAAATTTTATCTTTTCTTGGAGAATTCTTGGGTAATTATCTAAAGAAAAATTGAATTTGTCAGAATTACTTCAAAAAAAGTATTTTTGTTGTAATCTAACATATTCATAATAATCTACAAATTCTTTTTCTACAAGTTCAAATATAATTTCAAATAATTGACGAAAGAGCTCCTCTGGAAATGCTTTTTGTTCAAAAATCGCTTCACATACTAATTCTTCAGTAATAAGTTGAGAGTTAGCTGGTTGATGATATAATAGAAATTTGATCATTACTTTTTCTACTTTATCTTTTATCATTTTCTTGATGATACCTAAACTAATATCCCTTTTTGGATCAATAAAATAGGGAAAATTCATATCATCTAAAATTCTAATATAGTTTAATGTAGTTGTAATTTTATCTACACAATATTCTAAAGAAGTCACTGGAATTCCGAACTTTTTGCAGAACTCTTTCTTGGTTTCATGAGCAGGAAAAGCAAAAGGATGGCGAGATATTATATAGTATGCCGCAATATAAAATTTATATAGATTGTGTGGAATTTTTTTTATGGTTCTGAGATATCTATAAATAAGAGAAACTGTATCTAGTAAGAAATCGTGATTGATTTTAAATTGTTTTAAAAAGTCTTGCCCATCTTTTATTAGATCGACCGTAATGCGTTCTTTAGTGTTTAATAATTCAAGATCAGGCGAGTAAAGTTCTAACATTTCACACACAACTTCCTTCTCTTCAATAATATTGAGGTGTTATATTGATATTATTTAGATATAAAAACTATAATCATCTGCATATTTAAATCTTGTGATGCAGTGCAGTTGCAGATCATCTTCTGCAAAATTACAACAATTTAAATATGAATATTTTTTCTTCTTACGTAAAGATAATTTTTGTCGACATAGTATAAAAAATGCCTTCGAAACCAAATTCATTATCTGAAAAAGAACGCAAAAAGCCTAAAAAACCAAGAACCATGGTGAGTTTAGATAAATTTGAGGATCTTATTATAGATAAATTAGTAGGTTTTGAAGGGCAAAACAAATCAGAAGTAATGAGAAGCATCATTAAAAAGTGGATCGGTTTAAATGCAAAGACTATTCAAGATATATATGGTATTAAATTTGAAGATGTAAGAAGAGATATCCAAATATTGGAAGACGAGGAAAAATTGAAGGAGATAATTGAAAAATTGCCTCAATTTTTTAAACGTATAAGTAAAATTGAAATTGATAGACTTGCTGGACAGTTAGATATTAACTCGCAAACACTAATTAATTTAATCTTAAAAAATGGTGATACATTAGAACAAAAAGGTTTGAACTTAGTTATTGATGGAGAATATATAATTAAGGACTAAATTTTTGGA
Organism: Candidatus Hodarchaeota archaeon; assembly: GCA_048887145.1. Taxonomy (GTDB): domain Archaea; phylum Asgardarchaeota; class Lokiarchaeia; order Sigyniarchaeales; family SOKP01; genus SOKP01. Next base: position 13,729 of record JBHLKA010000057.1, on the reverse strand, counting down.
GGTTAATTTGAATTTGAGTTTTCTCAAGGCTAATAAATCTTATCGAACTGAAATGGCAAAGATAATGATTCCTTATTCTAAATTTTATAAATTAAACCAAAATAATGATCTTTACTCTGGAAACGAACAAATTCCTTTTAAAGACAGACATCCACTTTTTAAAAGTCTTATGAGAGTAGAATTTGAAGAAGCTATGATTGATTTCCTCAAATCTATAAAATAAAACTCAAATTTTCTTCCTGTTTTTTATATATATATTCTAAAAAATGTAAATTATGAACTAAAGCCTTAATCTCAAGATTTACTAACATATTAAAGTTATTTAAACCTCTATAAAAAAAATTCATCGATGAGCTAAACTTAATGTAAATCTACAAAAATGTTAAATATTAAGTTAATCGAATAATAATATAATCCAATTTTTTAGAAGATTATATACTTATAGAAGTGAATAAAATTGAAAAAGAAAACAAAAACAAAATTAATCTTATTGATAATTGCTACTATATTTTTGTATTCCTCTTCAATTACAACTAGCACTGTAGCACAAGATAAGAGTATAACAATTACAAGTTATGGATGTGTAAGCTGTAGTTTAGACACGAATGAATATCACGTAGATTGGTCTTATTCAGGTGATATTCCTAATGTAGCAATCTATTTATATAACTTATCTATGACAGTTATAGAATACATAGTTACAGCTATGACCACGAATCTTGGTTCATATGAGTGGAATATGCCAGTATCTCATCAACTTGATGGAAAATATAATTTAGCGGTTTGTGATTACAATAATAATAGTATACGAGATGTTGTTGAAATGACTATATATCCAATACAAACATTTGGTCAACCTATATCTGGATATCCTATATTATTAATTGGATTGATAATTGGAATAACTAGTGTCATAGCAGCAATATCTATAACTAAAAAATTAAGAAAGAGATAATTAATTGTATCTCATATTTTACTATTGATTTAAAGAATATAGAAAGATTAATTTTGAGCTGAATATAAATGAACCTAGAAATATTAGGAGAAATAGAACTTAATATCTAATTATTTGAGCTCTTTCTTTAAATAATGATAATGGTATAATTCTTTCAATCCTAATTTTTTATATAGATCAACAGCATTTTTATTTACAATTTCAACTTGTAGCCAAACAAAATTTACATTTTTAGGCACTGCCCATTCTATAATTGCTTTATATAATAAAGAGATAGCGATTCCCTTTCTCCGGTGATTCGGATCCACGACCATATCTGCCAGATATAAGATACCATTCTGATCTAGCACCCCCATTAAAGTTCCGATGATTTCATCTTGAATTTTTGCTATAATAAAACACTTTTTTGGGATTTTTATGCGTTGAGTTATCTCCTTGATAATAATTTGTTGATCTTCTGGTCTAGCTGAATTTTCTGCTAAGAAATCTGAAATTTCCAGAGTTCTCTCATTATAAAATGAATATACAATTGTTTTATTCACTTTTAAGCTCAAAATATCTTTAATATGATTACCCATCCCTATGGTAAAATCAAATTCCTTATAACCATTTTCAATTAATTTGTTTTTCAGATAACTAGGCTTATAAAAGTCGTGCATCATGAAAATGGTAGGTAGATTATAATTTTGATAGGCACTCTCAGTAATCTCAATATCTTTATGTATTGTTGTTTTATTTCCATAGTAATTTAAGGGTATAACCGAATTTGCTCGTGATGTTACTCCCTCATTGAATCTTAAAATCCAGCCATTATGAAAAAAATAATGTTGTGCTGGCCATGAATTTATTAAATTTTCTAATAAACTTCGAACTAAATTTTTAGACTTCATAATAATCTATTTAACAGAAATATGGATATTTTAGATTATTTAGAGAAATTAAATAGTATAGTTATAAAAGTTATAGTTTGGATGAGAAAAGATGGTAAAATTACATTCTACTATTGTCGGTAATATCCGATCTAATACAAATTCGAGTTGAATATAAACTTTTAAGTCATTACCTTCTGTTTTATTTGATATATCAATTTTAAGATCACCCATTCCAATTCCTGATCCTTTTAAATAAGCTAAATCCCAATTTAAATAGATTATACTTTCACTTATATTGGGGAGTAGTACAAAATTTAAATTTAAAGCTTTTTTTAGGTCTAAACAAATATATTTCAAATTATATAATTCGATTTTTGTTATATTGTGATCTTTCTTAGGAATTACATAATCCCCTTCTACATTTTCTTCATATTTATCAATATCACGAAGGTTACAAAATCTTCTTATCTTGAAGCAATCTGTATGCCATACATGGGCTTCAGAATAATAAGTCATTGCCTTAATATTTAATAAATCTATCTCCGAATTATTCATATTCTTCGATTGATAATGATTAGTACTTATTTCTTCAAATTGATCTGCAATTCTCGTAAAGCGTGTTGTTCCTAGACCAGAAGAAACGAGCGTTATATCAAATCTTACAATTTGTATTGGTGACCAGAAGCGAAACTCAACCTTGTTCTTAGAATATAAGAGTATATTTACAATTTGAGATTTTATGAAATGATTTGCCCATCTTACTTTAATCATCCCGGTTGATGATAAAGCAGTAAAGTCGGCTCCCGACCTAAAATTAATATTCCAAAAATCATAATATTGAAAACCTGAATCTGAGATACTAAAAAAATCGGTGTAGAAATTTATATTATCTAATATTAAATTTATTGTTCCAGAAACTGTTGAAATTCTAAATTTATCATATATATCACTATTATTTAATTGAACATCAATATTTCCAGAACTAGTTTCAATTTCAAAAATGCTAATATTAATATCATTCATATTTATTTTTATATTGCCTTTTTTACTATTACTACTAAATCCATAGAGATCATAGTTAGGATTGATATATAATGTGAGATTTGAGTATTCGACATCTTTATCTAACGCTTGTCCATCAAGATAGCTATAAATATAAATTTTTAATACAGAGATATTTACCTCATAACTGATTATAATAATTTCATTTGGATTATAAATTCCCTTATAACTTAATTCCCATTTTGCCTCAAATATGTTAGCTGGTTTTCCTACTGATTGTACAAGATTTATATTTCCTTTCTGAATTTGATTATTTATTTCAATTTCAGATATATCTATTTTCTCGCTGGAGATCTCGTAAGAATCGGAAAATTCTTTAGAATTAAGAGTATATAGGAGAAAAAAAGTTGATCCAATTACTATTGAAGCAATAATGATAACTGCAAATAAAAAATTCACATATTTCTTATTTATAATTTTGAATCTCATATTTGTGTTTAACATATCTTAGAGGAGTTTTCTATGGAAATCTTTTTAATAAACACATGAAAGGAAAAATAAATACTTTTCTTATTGAAAATTAATCAGTCCTAATTTAGTCTTTTAGAAAAAATCAAATATAAAATTAAGCCAACAAAAAATCCTAAAATTATACTAAAGGATCCAATTATGGAGTTCTTAAAAATAATATGAAAAATAATACAAATCATGCCAGAAGTTATAATTATCGGTAAAGATTTCAGTTTGTAATCTTTAAAGGATATTCGTATAAGTAAATAAGATGTATATAAAAGCATTGCCCCAAAAATTGCTTGAGGAAATTCTATAAATAGTAAGAAAAGAGTTTCTGAAAAAAATAAACCTAAAAATATTTCAAGAATTCCTTCTAAAATCATAGAACCTCCTGAGCGAGCACCGAAAGCATATTGCGCTGCCAAACCGCCTGAACCGTGACATAGTGGCATCCCTCCTAAAAAGGGATTTATTAAATTCATCAATCCCATGTTTACTGCTAAAGAATTAGCAGAGATTTCGTTTTTCTTTTCAGGAAATAAATCTTTTATCAAACTAATAGTAGCAATCATTACATTTGTTAAAGTTAAAAAAAGTTGTGCTATGCCTGCTAGAACCATACCTATAAGTAAATTTTCCCACTGAGGGATATTAAATTCAAATATAGGTAATGAAAATCGAACATTAGATATGGTCAATTTATTTGTAAAAATAAGGATACCAATTCCCAATAATACAAGGATAATAGCAGATGGAACTTTTTTACTATTTATAAGAGCAATTATTATAGAAATTGAAATAATTCCGAGTAGAATTCCGAAGAAATTATCATAAAAAATTAAAGTAATCGCGGTCCAACCGAGAATTAATCCCAAGCCTAGTTGAATGCCCCTTACTGTAATTATTGGAATTTTTTTAACAATTTTATTTAGAGTTTTTGTCAATCCCAATATTGTCCAAATAATGCCAGTTCCTAATCCCGTTGAAATAACAAGATTTGGGTCCCATTTTTGAGAAAGTGCGATTGCACCTATTGTTTTTTGTGGTTGGACGGGCAAAGGAAGATTAAATCTTACTCCTAAGATTATATTTGTTATTCCAAGGGTTAAGAAAATACCTGCTGGATTTAACCCCACAATTGAGACATACCCTATAATAAACGGAATTAAAGTGCCCCAATCCCCAAATGCTCCGCCTAATTCTCTTATCGAAAATTTTTTTTTAATTGGTAATTTCGAGTCAGATTCATGAACTTCTTCAGAATTCATTTCACTATCAAATAAATATAAATTTTATACAATAAAATTGTATATATTGAATCTTAGAAAATTTAAATGAAAAAACATATTAAAATAAATCCAAAATCAATGGAGTCAAACTATGAAAGAAGGTCAATTGAATGGTTTAACATTTTATATTGTTGATGTGTTCGCTGAAGGTAAATATGAGGGTAATCAGCTAGCCGTAGTAGTTGGTGATGACAAAATTCCAACGGAAGAAATGCAAAAAATTGCTAAAGAGATGAATTACTCTGAAACAGTTTTTATAACTTCAGTTGAAAACTTTAATATTCGTATCTTTACTCCTGAGGTGGAAATACCTTTTGCAGGTCATCCAACTATAGGTACTGCTTTTATCTTTCGTGAAGAATTCATCAAAAAAAAGGTAAAAACAATGCTATTGAACTTAAAAATAGGACAAATTGCGATTTTATTTAAATATCAAGGTAATTTCTTATCTGAAATTTGGATGGAACATAAGGAACCAACTTTTCATGGATTTTTTTCACCTGAACTATTAGCAGAAATCATAAATCTTCATGAGCATGATATCGATGATCGTTTTAAAATTCAGGAAGTATCTACTGGAGTGCCAACAATAATAGTGCCATTGAAATCTTTAGCTGCTGTACAAAAAGCTAGAATTGATAAAAAGAAGTATTATGAACTGATTAAAAGTACACAAGCAAAGTCAATACTAATATTTAGTCCAGAAACTTATAATCAAGAAAATGATTTGAATGTAAGGTTCTTTGCGGATTATCTAGGAGTACCAGAAGATCCAGCAACGGGTTCTGCAAATGGTTGTTTAGCAGCATATTTAGTTGAACATGACTATTTCAATAAAAATAGTATAAATGTAAGAGTAGAACAAGGTTATGAAATTGGAAGAAGATCTTTATTATTATTAAGAGCGGAGAAAAAAGAAGGAAAATACTACGTTGCAGTTGGTGGTAGAGTAATTATGATCGCTAAAGGGAAATTAATTTAAATTATTTCTTGTTTTTTATAATTCTTTTTATTTAAATTATTTAATAACCTGTTTAATGTCACCACTAATTATGTCGAGTCTTTGATTTTAAATAATAATTCCAATATAAAATAATAAAAATAGGTGAATAAAACTGCATTTAAAAATTATTAAGGATATTTTACCTAAAGATTATTGTTCTTGCAATTTGGATATTGCAGATATAATCATCCCTCTTTCTCAACTTATGAAAACTAAAAAAACACAAGATATCTATAACATAAATGAGGATATCCCATTCAACAAGAAAGATCCTAAATTTAGAAAAGCTTTATTAAATGAATTTCTATAAGCTTTTCATAAATACTAAAAACCTATAATTTTTCCTTGTTTAGTTAAATGTGAAAAATCTATAAATAGATCTTAAACAAAATATGATTTTAAATTACAACAATAGAAGTGTAATTTCATGGGAAAAATTAGTGAAATATTTGAAAAAATTCATGCAAGCTATTTCGCTTTTATAGGTTTAATAGTCTTCTTCGTCGGTCTCATTCCAACAATGATTGTACATCCTGATTTCAGCTTTTTTGTCACTCACATAAGCCATTTAGGAACACCTTCAAATCCCCTTCATATATTTTTCAATATCTGTTGGTTTATTACAGCGATCCTTATAATTCTTTTCTTGGTAGGGTTTACTCAATATTTACAAGAAAAGGAAATAAATTCCAAATGGGCATGGATAGGATGTATTCTTGGCATTCTTTCAGCCATAGGGATTATGGGTATGGCAATATTCAACTCAGAAACAGCTTATATTATGCATTTAATTTTTGAGTTACTCTTTTTCATGACAGGAATTCTATACTTATTTCTATATACATATCTAGAATGGAAATCTCCAGAATTTAAAAATACGCAAGCAATATTCAATTTTATTGTGGCCCTTTTCTTTTTATTATATTTAGTATTATTAATATTGAATCGTGTAAAATCTGGTATAGCACCTGAAGCAGAAAGTTTCGCAGAATGGTTATTTCTCTTTGCAAATCTATTCTGGTTTTTTGAGAATGGAGTTTATATGCTTAGAAAAAAATAAAAAGAGCTATAAAAAATCCTTTTTTCTTTTTTTTAATAGAAATATTTTTGATTTCCTTAAAAAAATGTAAAAAAAAGTATAATTTTTAATTAATATTTATTTTTCTTGCTGATAATAAAACCAGATAAACGCTCCGAGAAATACGATAAAAATTGTTAGGTAAAGGAATAAAATGCCTGATGGGTTATCGAAAATAAGACTTAGAATCATTACTATGATTCCAACTGAGAGCCAAGCAAGTTCTACTTGAACAACTATTTTAACTCTTAACCACTCAGTTTCTCGCCATGCTAATAAGGAACTTGCCGCAAAACCAGCCAATGCCGCTCCGAATGCTCGACTAGCAATAGGATCTGATGGAAATCCGAAAAAATCATAATGTTGTTTCCAGAAAATTATGAACACTAAGCTAAAAACAATGCTCAGAAAAAAATGAACTAAAAAGAGTATTTTTAGTGGTTTTGAAATTTCTTCTCTCATAATTGAATTTCACTTATAATTGAAGTTGTTAATTAAAGGTTTAATATGTAATATGCTTTTTCCTTTTATATAAATCTTTCTTATCAACTGAAGTTATGTAATTATTGGTGTTAATTCCTAAATAAGATTCTTGAATTCTTTTTATTTAAATTTTTCAATAAACTCATTTAGTGGATCAAAGTATTTATCTGTATAAAATAAAATATCATTATGTCCAGCTCCTTCAATAAGAACCAGCTGTTTATCGATAGATTCTGATAAATTTTTATATATTAGCTCACTCTCACTACACGGTATTATCCAATCTGAAGTTCCATGGATAATTAAAACAGGAACTTTAAAATTTTTTATTCTAGTATCATTTGAATATTCACTTAGAAATGTGGGAGTTAATTCGGAACTGGATATTCTAAATAAATGAGTCATAATGTTATAGATGCTAGCAAAACCACTCTCAAAGATAATTCCTTTTAAACCTTTAGGATTGTGAGAGCCAATCTCAGCAGCGCACACACTCCCGAGGGAACGTCCAAGTATAAATAAGGATTCATTTAAGCCTTTTTTTTCCATCCATTTCTTAAATTCTTTATAAATTGGTATCGCATCAGTAATTAGACTTGTATAATATGGCTCACCTGAACTAAATCCATAACCCCTATAGTCAACAACTGCTAAATTCACATTACATTCAAAAAACATAGGAGCAATAGATTTATATCCTATAGCAATTTCTCCATTTCCATGAAATAATAAAATAGTTGGAAGATTTACATCATTAAAATAAAAATATCCGCCAATTTCAATATCTTTATCCACCTTAACTTTTAGTACATCAATATACGATTCTAAATTACTAGGAATTGAACTTTTCTGAGGATAGAAAATAATATTAGAAACTGTTGGATTATCAATTATGGGGTGTTTTTTCATATTTGATAATTGCAATTAATGCTTTAAATATAAATTGATTCTATATCAAAGGTTCGTAACAATTTCTTTTTAAAAACTTAAGTCTTCTGCTTAAGCTCACGCTTCTTGTAATAAATTATTAGTGTAGTAATTGTACTAAATAATGCTATAATGAAGAAAGTTAACGAAAAACTTATACTAGGCTGCTCAGAGTTAGTATTTCTCCAGACGGGATATCCCTCAATAATCCACTCTGTTATTCCACCTAACATGTTAAAAATTTTCGTAAAATCGTGATTACTAGCAAGGTTTTGACTCGCTATCGCACTTCTATAACCAGATCCACAATATACAATTATTTCTGTGTTATTATAAGGTTCAAGCTCACTAATCCTTGAATCGATTTCATCATATGGGATCAAGATCGCATTATATAAATGGCTCTCATCATATTCAGACTGTGTTCTAACATCAAGGATAAATAAATTAGGGTATTGCGTATGATTGGTTATCATCTCATAAGCTATATGTACAGAAATATCTGTATATGATTGAGCTTTGACTATAGGTATTGGTAAAAAAGCAATTGAGGGTAATAAAAAGACTATAAAATAAAAAAGAAGTTTCCTTTTATTTTTAGAAAATTTTATTTTTTTCTCACTTTAACTTTTAAGATTTAAACTATGATTAACTATTTTAAAACTATTTATTATAATAAATAATTTAAATGGAATTTTTTTTTTAATTTTTATATATATATTAATTAATTTTAAATCTTATTGCGCTTTTCCTTGATCTGCAACCGCTTGAATAGCTTTTTTGACTTCTTCTGGATCTCCGAGATAATAATGCCTAATTGGTTTTAATTGATCATCAAGTTCATATATTAGAGGGATACCTGTAGGGATGTCTAATTTTACAATTTCCTCTTCAGATAAATTATCTAAATATTTTACAAGAGCTCTTAAACTATTTCCATGAGCCGATATGATTACTTTTTTACCAGATTTAACTACTGGGGCAATATTTTCGTGCCAATACGGCAAAAAGCGCTCCACAGTGTCCTTTAAACATTCTGTTGCTGGAATATCTTTTGGATCCAAATCTTTATATCTAGGATCATTTCCTGGATATCTTGGATCAGAGGTTTTTAGAGCAGGAGGAGGAACATCATAACTTCTACGCCAAATTAAAACTTGTTCTTCACCCAATTTCTTTGCCATTTCTGATTTATAATATCCCTGTAATGCTCCGTAATGTCTTTCATTTAATCTCCAATGCCTATAAACAGGAATCCACATTAAATCCATTTCATCCAATACAATCCAAAGTGTTCTGATTCCTCTCTTTAATACAGAAGTATAGGCTATATCAAATGTAAATCCTTCTTGCTTTAATAATTGACCAGCCTTTTTCGCTTCCTCTATGCCTTTATCGCTTAAATCTACGTCAGTCCAACCCGTAAAACGGTTTTCCTTATTCCAAGTACTTTCCCCATGTCTTAAAAGTACTAAAACATGCATAAACATCAGTTTTTAAAATTTTTTTTCATAGATTATTTATATATTTTTTTAAGTAATCTTAATTTGTTAAACTTTATGTTAATTATTATAAATGCGATACTAATTTTTGGAGTAAATAAAAATGAATAATAAAGGAATTTTAAAAGGTGGAAATCGTAAAGAGCCAATGTGGGAGAAGACCAAGTTAGGAGAACCTTTTTCTAAAGCCTTAGATTGTTTCAGGAGAGAAGTTTTAGAACGGAGTGACTTTGATCCAACATCACTTTTACAGTTTGGTTTATTTATGGCTATGGCAGTGCTGAATATTTTGAAAGAAGCTGAAACTAAATTAGGGGAGGAGGGGCAAAAAGTCGTAATTGATGCTTTAATTAAAACCGGGTATGATATGGGAACTCAAATTTTATCAAATGTAGAAATACCTGATGAAATTTCTGACATTGAGTTAATGAGTTTTTTAGCAACAATTGTTAATACCCAAGCATGGACTTCTATTGAGAAACCACATATCGATAATGAACAACAATGCTCATTTGATATCATTTGGTGCCCACTTCAGGATATTTATAAAGCATTCGATTGTAGGGTGCAACGATACCTCGTACAAGGAATAACTAATGCTTTTAGAGACTCTGGTGTTTTAAAAAATGATTTTCAAATAGAATTTAAAAATACAATACCAGCTGGTGCTGAGACATGCGTGTTTGTCATTACTAAGAAGAAGCCAAGAGAAAACGATATTTGGGAAGAATATTCTAAAAAACTTGAGAAAAAAGCCCTAAAACGCTATTAAAAATTATAAAAAAAATTATGATTGATTTTTTTGAGTCTTTTCCATTTCTTTTAATTTTTCATGTTTTTTATCGTGTAATATAAGTATTTCTTTTTGAATTTTTTCCCAGTATTCTCCTCTTATAGGGTAAAATAGTAAAATAGAAGCCGCTAAAAGAAGTGCTAAACCAGGAATTAAAGAAGTAAATAGTTTTATTGCTAGAAAGGCTTGAGGAGGTTGAGTTAAGATAGGAGGTGTTCCAGTTGGATGAGGTATAAAATTACTCAAATTAAGTAGCACTGAAGGAACAATTATAGCTATACTTTGTGCGGGTTTAGTAATTAAAGCGTTAATTCCAAAAAAGGCTGCTTCTCGACGTACTCCTGTTTTTAACTCATCTTCATCGATTACCTGGGCATATAAAAGATCTTGATATACTAATGGCCCAACAAAACCAATACCGGCAATAGTGAGACAGATATAAACAAATTCAACCATGATGTAGGACAAGATGAATAACAGGATTAAACTTATACCTCCAATTGTCAAAAGTATTTCATTGCTTTTGACAATTCCCCATTTTTTTGCTAGTTTAGGAGTAAACCAAACACCGATTAGCAATGGTATGAATACAAATATTAATAATATTATAGCAGATTGCTGAACAATATAGTCTGCTAACCAAAATACTGCGCTGAGGATACTAGATTGAAAGAATATAACCATAAAATTTGCTGTTATCAGAATTAAGAAAGATTTGCTTTTAAAAGTATATTTTATCGCTTCTATTAATCTTAGAGGTTCATCTACTTTAGTAAATTCAGGACGTTCTTTAAATTTATATGTTGTTATAATTATCATCATAGATCCTATGATCCCTACTACTATCATTGATGTAAGCAATAAAGGTCTCGAAATATTCCGAAATATGTCTGGGATAATAAAACCTAATATCATTCCTATAAGGTTAAAGAAAGAAGCAAACACCTTAAGCTTATTTCTTTCTGGTTCATCTTCAGTGATCTCTGGAAGAAGTGAAGAATAAACAAGAAAAACAATTGTATAAGCGGTATCATAAAGACAGGTGGTGATCACCATCCAAATGAACACAATCCATACACCACTGCTTATATCAGGTGAAAACCAAATTAAAATAAATGTTAAACCCAAGAATGGAGCAGTATACCTCATAAATGGAATTCTTCTTCCTTTCTTTGCTTTAGATCGATCAGAAATTATTCCAAAGATAGGATCGTTAAATGCATTTACGAGCAGAAATATGATTTGAATGTAAAAAACAATAGTTGATTCCGAGGATAAACCTAGATAATCATTATAGAATATATTTATAAGGGCTGCGTATATCCCGTTTATCAATGCCCCTCCAAAACTAGCTGAAGCCCAATATACACGTTCTTTAGTACTAAATTTAGGAGCTTTAAAAGTACTTTCCATTAAAAATTCTCACTTTGATTTTTTTAAAATTTATAGATCAATAATTAATTCTTGATGTTTATAAAAATTCTTCTTTCAATGGTTTATTTAAAAAAGAATTAATTAGAAAAATCAAAATTTTTTTTCTTTTAATGTTATTTCTTTTTTCAAATATTTAGCATTATATACACTCTTTTTTTAAAACTTAAATATCTAAAAATGTTATTTATCATTATCTAAGTTTGACAAATCAACAATAAATTGGTTCCTGTTTAAAGTAATTTGAAATCATGAAATTTGCCAATAAAACCTTATTATCATTATTAATTTTTTTAATTATTTTTTGTAGTTTTGTACCGATAACTTTAGGAGAAATCACGTTAGGAGATTCAACATTTCCATTAGACAAGGATGAGAGTATAACGTGGAAAAGTGTAAATGCAACTGAACCATATTATGAAGAAATTGAATTTATTAGGTTTTCAGCAACAGATGTCTTTAATGCCAGCCTTAATGGAAATAGTTTCATGTTCGTGAATTACACGTTATGGTTTTATCACAATTTTGCTTGGATTCCAAAAAGTTTAGAAGATGTTAACGCTTTTTATCTTTCTTATAATGCTTCCTTACATTTTTTGAATTTGTCAAAAGTTGTGTATTTAGAGGCATTCACTTTAGTTGTCCCTATTCCGCTTAATTTAACCTTAATTAGTAAGGCTATTACTGATAAAGGATTCATAAACTCTAGTATTAATGGCAATAAATTAATTTTAGACTATAATTATACAACAGTTGAGGCAATTTTTAATTCTCAAGGATTTGCGACTACTCTTGAAAAGAAAACGAATAATACAACTATTTTCAAATGGGAATTGATAACAGATGATATCATAATAATAGTTCCCCTTCATAATTATTTTATATTGTTCATTATTATTGGCATTGTGTTTATATTGATGATTGAAAGAAAAAAAATTAAAATATGCAATTAATATTAAATTATCATTTTGTTTTATTAAAGAAAAGAAGATTTTCTTTTCATTATTTTATATTTAACATAAGAGTATATCCGAAACTTTTAGACTCATCAACTATTCATTAGACTATCATTATAATTATTAGGTATAGTTAAAATAGGAAATTAAAATGTCTGAACCTTTTTTTTGGTGGAATGAAGATCAAAAAGCATTTGCTAAAAAAGTTGAGCAATTTGCAGATAATCTCTTCGAGGAAGCAGAATATTATTTTTGGAAACAGAAATTTCCTTGGCCATTGGTTAAGAGAGTCGCTCAAGAGGGGTATTTTGGTGCGGGAATTCCAAAAAAATACGGTGGATTAGAATTAGGCGCAACTGGATCTTGTATAGTAGCAGAACAGCTTGGTAGATTATATGCAGTTGGACATGTATTTGTAGTTAGCATGTTAGCAGGGTTTGAACAAATCTTAAGATATGCGTCAGATGAGCAAAAAGAGAAATGGTTACCGCAATTTGCTAAAGGTGAGAGGTTAGGGGCCGTTTGTATCACTGAACCTTATGCTGGTTCTGATGCTGCAAATGTTATGACTACTGCTGTAAAAGATGACGATGAGTGGGTAATAAACGGTAAAAAACGGTATATTACGGGAGCAGGAGTCTCGGATCGTTATTTTGTTTATGCTAAAACTACTGATGATCCTAACCTTAGAAAGCAATACGGACATCTTACTTCTTTTATCGTAGAAAAAGGTACTCCAGGATTTCACTTGGAAAAAATAAATCCATTAGTGGGTTTTGACAATGTGCCAAACGGTTACTTAAGTTTTGAAGATGTAAGAATTCCAGATGAGAATAGAATCGGTCCTATTGGCAAGGGTTGGAATGTTATGATGGCAGGTTTGAATTTTGAACGCCTTATAGCAGGTGCAGTATTTGTTGGTACA
>JBHLKA010000056.1:0-16478 GCA_048887145.1 Candidatus Hodarchaeota archaeon | reverse complement strand
AATTTGACCAATTACGTTTCATTATGAAATCTCTAACTCTTTCTTTAAAAAAAGAAATAGAGACATTTTTATCATTTTCACTTGAATTCATAATAGATACAAAATAATTTGAATAAAAGAATTAAGATCTATTCACTATAGATTTTTTATAAACTCACATATTAACTTATTAATTACTTCCTTACGTTGAGCTGGAGCAAAATGGCCTGCCATATCTATTATTTCAAGCTTGGAATTAGGTATCTTTTTATGTAATTCTTCTGACATTTGTTCTGGAGCAAAATTATCTAATCTTCCTCCGATAATCAGTGTAGGACATGCAATACTTGATGGATTATATTCATTTATTTCATTTATCATTCCAAAGATTTGTTCTTCTATTAACATATACAATTTATCTTTTGTCAATTTCATTCCGTTTATTGATTCTGCTAAAGATCTTAAAATATAAGGAATAATCTTATCTAAAATATGTTCAATTGAATTCGCAACTACTTGTAAAAAATTCATGCGGATAAAATAAGGAAGTAAATTGTAGAAAATGTTCCTTATTACATTATCAATCATTATGTATCCAGAATTTAATAAAATAAGGAATTTAATATCTTTGGGATGTTTCATACAAATTAACTGCGCAATCATTCCACCTACAAGTGAATGACCAATTATACCATATTTCTCGTCAACATCTAAATATTCAAGGAGGTCCTCAAGGTCTCTAATAATATCATATCTAATATTCTTTGAAAGATCCACTTTTTGAGGATGATCACTTCTTCCATGCCCTAAAGCATCAAACGCTATTATTCGATAACTTTGTCTAAGAATATGGATTTGACCTTTAAAAAATGATGCTGAAGAGGCAAAACCATGAAGTAAAATTATAGTACATTCTGTACTTTCTTTTATATCACCATTGATATCTTCATAATAGAGTTTATAACCCTCTTTGTTAATGAAATAAGGCATGCAAGAAATTCTTATTGATTATTGCTAATAATTTTTGAAATAAAAGATTCAAAAAATACTTTACTAAAATTAAAAATCTTTAAAAATGTACGGTATATTCAATAAATTTTATACTTTTAATAATTGTAAAAATAGAAATCATTGAATCTTTTTGTTTATGCCATTTCAATTAAAAAATAAAAGAAAAAGAAAAATTCAAAGATCTTTAGTAACTCTTTTTTTTTCATAAATATTAAATGTTAAAGGTAGAAATAATCTATTTAATTTCTTGTAAACCTTCGTATTTACCTTGATTGGGTTGAATTCTTTTTCGAATCTAACCATTTTCTTAATTGCATCATCTATACTATTATATTTTTTACAACCATAAAACCCTAAAATAGCAGCACCTAAAGCTGCAGAATCTCTAATTGTAGGTATAATAACTTTTTTATCAGTTACATCAGCTAGAATTTGAGCCCAGAGGTCACTGTTCATAGCACCACCATCAGCCTTGATTTCATCAACTTTTCCACCACCAATTCCTTCTAACAAATTTAAATACAACTGAGCACTTAATGCGGCTGATTCCATTATAGAACGTATCATGTGAGCTCTGGTATGATTCCATCCCAAACCATGAATAGTACCCTTCTTAAATATTTGTAAAGGAATAAACAATAAACCTTCACATCCAGGGGGAATTACTTCTGCTTCTTTAATTATAATATCATATACATCAAGATTGTTTTCTTCACATTCTTTAATCTGCAATTGAGAAAAATTATCTTTAAACCATTTCATCGCGATTCCTGTTCCTGGCATACCCCCTTCAAGCATCCATTTTCCTTTAATAATATGTGGTATTGAGAATATAGGAATATCTTTTGACGCGGGTTTAATAGCTTCATTACCCGTTATATAGTGAGCAAATGTATAGGTTCCTATTGTTACTTTTGCTTGACCTTGATTGATTACTCCCATTCCTAATGCAGAACATTGTTGGTCTCCTCCTCCTAATATCACTGGTATTTTACTTCTTAACCCAAGTTCTGTTGCTGCATCATTGGTTAGTTCACCAATAAATTCTCCTGGAGTATGAATTTTAGGCCATAGATCAACTGGTAAATCGTAAATATCAGCAAGGTTTTCATCCCAGCCTAAAGTATTCACATTCATAATGCCATAAATCCCATTTGTAGGCTCTGTAATACATGTATCATTTCCGCATAATTTCATGTAGATATAAGTATCTGGAAACATTATTTTGTAAATCTTGCTATATAAATGAGATCGTTCTTTTTTAAGCCATAAAAGTTTTGGAATAGATAATCTCAACCCTTCTTCTTCTCTGAGCGCTAACCCTCTTTCATCCATCGCTGTAATTGCAGCGTGTAATGGTTCTCCAAATTCATTAATTATAGTTGTATTTCCTCTAAGAATTGAAGCACTTATACCAATGATATCGTCAACATTTACCTGTTTAAGAACTTGCTTACATGTATTTTTGGTGGCATTCCACCAAATGATAGGATCTTGTTCCGAAACACCTACAGGTTGCTCCACAAGAGGATATTCTTCGTAAGCTTTAGCAATCACTCTTCCATCTATATCAAAAATTATGGTTCTTGCCCCTGTAGTTCCAACATCAAAAACACATAATAGTTCGCTCATTTATATCAGTTAGCTTAAATAATTTTAGATTATTAGTTTATAGATCTTTAGTTACACGCTTCTTTGAATAAACCTCAAGAAGAGCTGGCATGAAAATCCTATTTAGTTTTTTATACACTTTTAGATTTTCGTTAATCGGGGTTTTTACTATTGGGAATCTTACCATACTATCGATTGCTTTTTCAATCGTATCATATATTTTACATCCGTAATAGCCTAATATCGCAGCTCCCATAGCTGCCCCATCTTTTACTTCTGGAACATTAACTTTTCTATTCATCACATCAGCAAGAATTTGAGCCCACAATTCACTATTCATTGCTCCTCCATCAGCTCTAATTTCAGTTGTTTTGCCACGAGCCATACCTTCTAATAACTGAAGATACATTTGAGCTGCTAGAGCTGCGGATTCCATTATTGACCGTATCATATGAGCTCTAGTATGGTTCCACCCCAATCCATGGATAGTACCTTTCCTAAATATATATAATGGAAGGAATAACAAACCTCCACTTCCAGGAGGAATTTTGGCAGCTTCAGTTGTTAAAATATCGTATACATTAAGATTTTTTTCCTTACATTCTTTAATTTGTAGTTGAGAAAAGTTTTCTGCAAACCATTTAAATGCAGTGCCTGTACCAGGAATAGTGCCTTCGATATTCCATTTACCTGGAATAATAGAAGGGAGGGAAAAGATTGGGATATCCCCAGCAGACTCAACTGGATTTTCAATTACGTAATTCACAAATGTTCCTGTTCCCGTGGTAACCTTTACTTGACCAGGATTTATTACACCTAAACCTAAAGCAGAGCATTGTTGATCCCCTCCACCTAAAATAACAGGAGTACCTTTTTTCAAGCCGAGCAATTCAGCACTTTCAGCAGAGACTTCTCCAATTATTTCACCGGGAATACGTAACTCAGGCCATAAGTCAATGGGTAGATCAAATACCTCTGCTAAAGTATCATCCCATTTTAAAGTACTTTTGTTAAGGATACCCCAAATTGCATTAGTAGGGTCAGTTACACATGCACCACACAATTTCATGTAAATAAAAGTATCTGGAGTGATAATCTTAGCCGCTTTACCAAATATTTCTGGTCTATTTTTTTTGATCCATTGAATTTTTGGTATAATTCTTCTGAGATCTGTCTCCTTGGTCCACTCTTTCGCTGTCGTTTCTTCTCTCTCATCCATCCAAGTTAAAGCTGGATGTAGTACATTTCCATCTTTATCTATAATTGTCGGTGTATTGCGAAGAAAGGATGCTGAGATCCCAATAACATCTGTAGAATTTACTTTTTTTATTGCTTTATTGCATGTATTTTTTATAGCATTCCACCAAATTTCTGGATCTTGTTCTGAGATTCCAACAGGCTGTTTAATAACAGGATATTCCTCATAAGCTTTAACAATTACGTTACCATTTATATCGAATATAATAGTTCTAGCACCTGTAGTTCCTACATCAAATACACAAATATAATCGCTCATTTTATCACCTTTAGCGAATAAAAAAATGATATTAATTGAAAATAAATATCTTAAAATTAAATTACTTTGAGTAATAATTCAGATATATCTAGTATTTTATATTTTACTTTTTCATTGTCGTGAAGACCGTATGCTAATCCTAATTCACAAAGAGGACATGCCGTTATGAAAAGATTTACGCCTGTTTCCTTTAGTTCATCTATTCTATTTGATGCTTCTTTAGTGGCAAGACCTTGATCTGCCCAATGGGCAGTACCGCTCCAACCACAACAATGCGTATATTCTTTATTATAAATAGATTCGAATATTTCTAAATTTGGGATAGATTTGAGGATTGTTCTTATTGAATTTGTATCTTTTAGATTTCTTGCCATTAGACATGGATCATGAATGGTGACATTCTTTAAATCCTCTGGTAATTCTCCTTTTGGCTTTAATTTTCCTTCTTCTATGAGAGCTTTAAAAAATTCAACAATATGAATAATTTTAGTTTCAAATTTAACTCCTATCTTTTCATATCTTTCTGATAATGTTAATACACACCCAGGACAGTCTGATACTAAAACCTTTGCTCCAGTATTGTTAATTAACTCATGATTCTCTTGAGCTAGATTTTTACTTGTTTCCATATCCCGTATAGTAAGTGAAGGTGCTCCACAACACACTCTTTTATCAAGATTAGTTGATAATTTTATCCCTGCTTTTTTCAATATTTCAATATTTGCTTTTACTACATTTGGAAATTTCATCATTTCACAGCCAATATAATAGAAAACTTCATCATTCCCATCAGTTTCTATGTTCTCTATCCCTTTTTCTTCATATGTTTTGAATATATTATAATCTTCTATTGTCCCCGTATTTTTTAATTTCATAATTTGACCCTTACAATAATCTGGCATTAAATTTTTATCATTTAGGTCATCTCGAACAGTCTCTAATAAGGAAACAACTGAAAACTCAAATGGACACCAGATCTTACAATTTTCTTCATTGGTACATTTATACATTAGGTCAATGAATTGTTTATTCTCTGGTTGGCTGGGATCAATCTTTCCTATTGAAAGATAATACCCAATTCTCGCTTTATAGGCAGGGCTCATTGATTCTGTATTTGAAGCTTGGAGTGTGCCACAATCAAATCTACACATATTTGGGCATAGCATACATTTAATTAAATTGTCAATATCAGCTTTATATTCCCCCTCTGGATAAAAATTCTTTTTCTTTTGACGAAAGTTTTTCAATAGAGTTGATTTCGTCTCTCTATCTGCTTTATTGATGAGGGGGAGCATCCATTTATATTTTTTTAAAGTTTCAAATATTCCCATTTATGATTCATCCCCCTTCCAAATATGTGTATATAGCTTTCCTGGATTAAGAATATTATTGGGATCAAGTAATTTTTTAATGTTTCTCATTATATCCATAGATTTACCCCACTCTTTATCCATCCAATGCGCTCTATTGATACCAATGCCATGATGATGAGCTATGGAACCGCCTGCATCCAAAACACCTTTTATCGTTGTATCCCAACATTCTTGATAAAATTCGAAATCTGATTTTCCTTTGGGGGGCACCCCTCCAAGACTAAAATATATCCCTACCCCATTTGGATAGAAATGCGATATATGGGCTGAAATTATTAAAATACCCTTTATACTGTTTACAGAATCGATAACATTATGGTAAATTTTTGCGGCATTATCCCATGATGAAGCTATCTCTATAGTATCAAATACAATTTTATATGGCGGCATGGTGGAAGCTTCAGTTACTCTAAATCTAGTTTCGAACCAGTGTTCTACAGGATGCTCTCCACAATTAATACCGTTATTGGTTTCACATTTCTCTTCGGTTACAATCTCTTCAAGTTCGACTAACTTTTTATTTCCTTCACAAACAAATACAACCATTACTTTATCTTTAGCTTGCTCAATATCAGCAAAATGTCGATCTGTTTCAACTTGATCATAAATTCTGATTACAGCAGGAAATATGTGTTCTCTCATAATTTCTCTCGTAGCATTAAAAGAATCTTCAATTGTTGGAAAGACATAAGAAATTAATGCCCTTTTTTCAGGAAATGGCCAAATTCTTAGAGTGGCTTTAGTAACTATGCCTAAAGTTCCTTCGGCTCCAATAAACAATTTATTAAGTTGAGGTCCTGTTGAAGCCCGTACGATTGGTTTAAAATCGACTATATTTCCTTGAGGTAAGACTACTTCCATTCCTAATATTATATCCTCAATCTTCCCATATTTAGTACTGAATTGACCAGCAGCTCTAAGTGCAATCCAACCCCCTAATGAAGAGGTGTAAAGTGATTGAGGAATATGACCAGAAGTATACCCTTTAGCATTCAGATAACGCTCTAAATTCATACCATTAATTCCTGTTTCTACAGTTACTGTCAAATCCTTATCATTAATTTCAAGAATCTTATTAAACATTTTCATATCAACTATAATGCCACCATAGATTGGTATAGCCCCTCCAACAACTCCAGAACCTTCCCCATAAGGAATAACAGGGATTTTTTCATTATTAGCTAATTTTAAAATTTTCGAAATTTGAGTGCTATTTTCTGGCCAAACTACAAAATCAGGAAAGCTAGCATTTGTTCCTTGAATAGTCCAATTTAAGGTAATTAAGGTTGAATCCTTCGAATATGCTAAAAGATCAATTTTATCAATTGAGACCTTTTTATTACCCACAATTTCAATTAATTTCTCTTTTATTTTTTGTTTATTTTTAATCTGGACTCTATTTTCTTTATAAATAATCTTAAAATTTTCTAAATTCATTATTAATCAAGTAATCTTTAGTAATTAACTTAGTAAAATGATTTAGATAAATATAAAATTTTTATTTAGTATTAGAAAAATTAATTATTGTTCTAAAAAAATTAAAAAGGTATTAGTAAATAGTTTCTCCTGTTATTCTATCCACTTTCAAGTGTCGAAACCTCGCTTTAGTTTTAACTATCTCTGTATTAAGTGATATTTTTTCTACAACTTCTTTTGGAAATAAATATTTAGCAAGGTGGATTATCATTTGTCTCGTTTCCACACAATTAAATAATTTTAAGCTTTCAAAGGAATAAATAAGCTCAGATATTAAATCAAAATTGGTATCTGCTGAAAATTCTAAGAGTTCTAAATTTCTATAAATTCTTGAAACGATACTGTTTAACAAATCATAATCCTTTAACTTATCTAATGTATTTCTCATATAATTACAAAATAATACGTAATAGGTTGCCTCAGAAGATATAAAACCGTCACGAAACTGTTTAATGCCTTCAGGGGTTATTCTCTGTTCCAATTCTTTCAATATTGCATTAATATTTTGTTCTAATTTAGTTTTTCTAAGTAAACTATAAATTTTTAATATTACAACTAACTGAGATGTTTCTAAATCCTTTAAATAGTTAGGTTCAAAAAATTCTTGATTAGTTTCAATTAATCTATTAACTTTTTCATCGCTTAACCATAATTTCATTAAATGTGTTGATTTAAAAAAGTAATATAATCCATCTGTAGCTTCTACTAATGGAGCTTCAAATTCATCAACACCTTCTTCATAAAGATCCAATAAAAAAATTTTTACTTTTTCGTGATCAAGTTTAATATTCAAACTTTTAGCTAAAAATAATCCACAAAAATAAAGATCTGGGTTTTTCAAAGTAACTAATGGAATAGTAATTAACCATTCATTAACATTATTCACAATGTAATCTTTTATGTGAGAAAAGTTGAATCTTTTTTCTAAATGGAAAAAACTAATTATTCGATATATAAGGTAAAGTAATTGTAATTTATCCTTTGGATTATTTAAATCTTCCAAACTCTCTATTGTACCTTTATTTTGACTTAATTTTGTGATAAACTTTTCTCTAATCTGTAAATATTTTTTTAGGTTTTCTTTATTTTCTGGATTTGCATCCATTTGATCTTTTAAATTTCGCAATTCCACTATGAATTCCAAGGGAAGCAACCCTCTTGATTTCAAATTCAAAATTAAAGGGGAAATTGTGATATCCACTAAATAATCTACAATTTTTTCTAAAAAGATTTCAAAAATAAGTGGTGAAATTATCAAATCATAAAGTTCTATAAGGGAACTAAGCTCATTTTCATTGCATTTATTCAATTCGATTCCAAGGTCTAAAAATTTATTTTCTATCTCATCTTGATTAAATCCCATTTGTAAGAGTTCATCTGTAAGCAAATCAATTAATTCATCAATACAATCATTTAATTCATCTTTATTAATTGAAATCATTTGAAATTTATCATTAATTCTTTCTCGGAAATAGGTATCAATGGCATTATAAAAAAGATCAATATCATCTAAATACAAACTTAAAATATTAAAAAGTCCTTGGAAAATCATTCAGCTTTACCCTAATTTTAAAATATAATTATCGAAATGAAATTTGAACGTATTAATTGATAATAAATAAATCTAAAAATTAATATTTTTCTTTTATCAAAAGTAATTAAACATTTTCCCATTCAAGAGATTAAAATTAAATATTTTTAATTATACTGGGTTTATTCCAATATAGAAACGATTTATTGCTATTAAATTGTTTAACTTCTTCTTTAAAGATTATTCTTAAATTAAATTTAATACATATGATATATTCTATTCTTTTAATACCATTAAAATCATCTTTTCTCTTTAAATTCAAAACAATTTGATAAGAAGAATCTATGACGAGCAATATTTTTGGAACATCAGGAATTAGGCGCGTATTTCAGAGTTATTCTGAGTCTGATTTGATGTTTACTCCACAAATGGCATTAGAGGTGGGTTTAGCTCTTGGTACTTATGTAAATGGAGGAATTGTTGTTATAGGTAAAGATATTAGAACCTCCGCTTTACCGATAGAATATGCTCTAATTTCTGGATTAATAAGTACAGGTTCTCATGTAAAAACCTTAGGAATTGTCACAACTCCTACATTAGCAATGTCATTACGATATTTAAATGCAGATGCTGGAGTTATGATAACAGCATCACATAATACTCCTGAATATATAGGTTTAAAATTATGGAATCCTTCAGGCGTAGGGTTTTCTCCAGAACAAGAAGAAGATATAGAACGAATCTATAATGACAAAGATTTTACTAACATTGAATGGGATGAAGTTGGTAAAATAACCGCTATTAATGATATAAATGACATTCACATATTGGATATCACTAATCGAATTTTATTCGATGGAAGTAAATTAAATGTAATTGTAGACCCTGGAAATGGTTCTGGATGTGATATAGTTCCCAATTTATTAAGTAAATATGGTATAAACATAGTTACTATAAATGCACAAATGGATGGTCGATTTCCGGGAAGAGCAAGTGAGCCAAGTAAGGAAAATCTAATACAAATTTCAAAATTTTTGAAAATTTCACCTCAAGAGGATATAGGTATAGCGCTTGATGGTGATGCTGATAGAGTAATTTTTTTAGATGAAAATGGAGAAATTATTGATCCAATTAGATTATTAGCACTTATGGCTAAACAATTCATATTAGATAACAAAAGTAAATTATCTAATAAAGATATGAAGGTAGTAACACCTATAAATTCCTCAAGCCTAATAGAACATGTATTAAATCCATTAGGATGTGAAGTTATTAGAACAGAGGTAGGAGATATAAAGGTTGCTTTAGCTTTAAAAGAATTAGGAGGTTTTCTTGGTGGAGAAACTTCGGGGACTTACATTTGGCCGAAGTTTCATTATGGTCCCGACTCTATTGCTACAATTGCTAATGTATTACATATGATTGTTAAAAATGGAAAAAGTTTGAAAGAACTATTAGCAGACATTCCTAATTATCCATATTATGCTGAAAAATTTAAACTAAAGAGAGATATTTCTTTTACTGAAGAAATTAATAAAAAGATTATTGAAACAATAAAAAATACAATGGATAATTTAGGTAAAAAAATAAATAATATTAATACAATAGATGGATGTCGTTTTGATTATGATGAAGGTTGGTTTCTCGTCCGACGTTCGGGTACAAGTCCTTATTTAAGAATTTCAGGTGAATCCAACAAAGGTTTAGAAAAAACTAAAGAGATTAATCATTTAGTCCAGTCTAAAATGAAAGAAATAGACTTAATCTAAGTCTTTTTTAAATACTTGAAACTTTTGAAAGGAATTTAGGAGTATCACAATTTATTCCATTTATCCTTGAAATTTCTAAAGTTAGTAATTGAATAGCTAATATCATAATCAATGGCTGTAAATCTTTTAAAGTATTAGGAACTTCAATTCCATAATCGATATGTTCGGGAGGTATATTTCTTTCTACTGATTCATAAACACCTAAAATGGTAGCTTCTCTCTCTTTAATACGTTTGAGTAAATTTAATAATTTAATCTTTCTTTTATCATCTTCATAAGGAATTATTGCTAATATACATGTATCTGAATCTGCTAAAGTAATAGGACCATGTGGAAATTCTGCTGTTGAGTATGCCTGACCATAGATTCTAGCGCCCTCTTTTAATTTAAGAGCTGCTTCCATTGCTGTAGCATATTCTGGACCGCTTCCCAGAATAAAGCAAAATTTTGTATTTTTAAAATTTTCCGAATAGAGTTTTACTTTTTCATTCAAAAGAGGAAGCATCGAATAAATTCTATCAGGTATACGAATCAATTCAACCCAGATCTTATTATACTCTTCATTTGAAATAGATTTATTTTCTTTAGCAATTTCCAGTGATAACATTGCTAATACTGCTAATTCAGAAACATAAGTTTTTGTAGCTAATACAGATTTTTCTTCTTCACATTTCAAATCAATTTTATGGTCACAGTTTTTTGCTAAATTAGATTCCACATTATTTGTTATAGCAATCGTTAAACATCCTGCTTTTTTGGCAATATTGACAGAGTTGATTGTATCCTTAGTTTCTCCGCTTTGAGATAATGCGATTATACAATCATTTTCATTTAGTATTGGTTCTATTAAATATTGAAACTCCATTGAAAATTCAGTAAAGGTGGGAATCCTTATTAGACGATTGAACATATATGACATTGCAAAACCCGCATGATATGAACTTCCAGACCCTATTAAGTATATATGATGAGGTTTTCTGTTGATTATGTCTTTAGCGATTGCACTAATTAAGTCCTTTTGTTGAGTTGCCTTATTTAGTGAAGTAGGTATTTCGAAGATTTCTTTTTGAGTATATTTTCCCAAATTATCCCGATTTCCATTCCTTTGATTCTCACTCAAAATAATCACTTCAATATATTGAAACTTTTATTCATTTCTAATAAATTTTTTAATTAAGGTGTCCATTATTTATCAAAAGTTAGTTTACACTTAGCTATGATATTCTTAAAATACTTAACATTATTTTTTAATTTATTTACATTAATTAAACAAAAACAGAAAAGAATAGTAAAGTATTATTAATTGATTAAAATTAGTTTAATTATAAATCATCAAATTCAAACTCAAGAGTAGATAATACGTGTGTGGTATATTTGGGATCATTACAAATCAAGAGATTTCAGTTGGAAAAATAGCACTTGAAGGAATAAAACGTTTAGAATACCGTGGTTATGATTCTTGTGGAATTGTAGCACAATTTAGCTCAAGATTATATATTAAAAAGGATGCTGGTAAAATTGATGAGATCCATAAAAAAATTAAATTAGATGAGTTTCCAAATGGAGCCAAATTAGCCTTAGCACATACTAGATGGGCTACTCATGGTGCACCTACAAAAATTAATAGTCATCCCCATGTAGATTGCCATAACAAAATTGCTGTTGTTCATAATGGTATTTTAGAAAATTTTATTGAATTAAAAAAAGAGTTGCAATCAAAAGGCCATAGTTTTATTTCTGAGACAGACACGGAAATAATTCCTCATTTAATTGAAGAATATATGGAAGACGATTTAGATTTCAAAAATGCAGTAGCTAAAGCAATACAAAAGTGTAAAGGGGCATATGGGGTAGCTATCTGTCATGCAGATTACCCAAATACTATTATTGCTGTCAGAAAAGAGTCACCAATAGTAGTTGGAATAGATGAGGACAATACATCCTACTGTGCTTCAGATATTCCTGCCTTCTTACCTTATACACGAACTTGCTATTTATTAGATGATGATGAAATGGCAATTCTAAAACCTGGCTCTGTTGAATTTTTTGATGTTAAAGAAAGTAATACTCCAAAGGAGAAAGATATACAAAAAATCGAATGGAGTATTGATGCTGCTGAGAAAGGAGGATATGAGCATTTCATGCTGAAAGAAATATATGAGGAACCTGTTGCTTTGAGAAGAAGTCTAAAAATATCTAAAGATATTTTAAAAATTTTTGCCAAAGTATTATGGAGTGCTAAAAATATTTATATCACTGCAGCTGGTACTTCATTTTATGCATCACTAGCTGGAAAATTTATTATTACTAAATTTCTGGATAAATATATTGAACCAATTGAATGTTCTGAATTTCAGGTTCAATTAGGTGATGCTTTAAAAGAGGATTCTGTAATAATTGCAGTTTCACAATCTGGAGAAACTATTGATCTAATTGAAGCAATCCGATGGGCAAAAGAAAAACTAAAGAAAAAAGTTAAAGTTTTATCAATCACAAATATAGTAGGCTCTACTCTTACTAGGTATTCAGATCATGTAATTTTTACTCAAGCTGGACCTGAAATTGGAGTTGCTGCAACTAAAACTTATTGTACCCAAGTTCTTACTCTTGGATTAATAGCTTTAGAAATCGCAGAGTTAAGAAAGATTTTACCTGATGCTGAAATCGAAAAATATTATGATGCGTTAAGATCAACACCCGATATTATAGAAAATTTCCTAAATAACGACATCCAATTGCTTAAAAAGATTGTGAAGAATTTAGAAAAGACCCATAACTTTTTCTTCTTAGCTCGAGGCATTTCAATAGCTACTGCTAAAGAAGGAGGTTTAAAGTTAAAAGAAATTGCGTGTCGTTTTATAGAAGGATACTCTGCTGCTCATGCAAAACATGGGCCAATATCTTTGGTAAGAAAAGATTTTCCAATCATTTTTATAGCTCCACCTGACGAAACTTATGAAAGATTAGTCGGTAATGTTATGGAATTTAAAGCAAGAGGAGGTAAAATTATTTCTTTAGTTGTAAAGTCAGATAAAATTATAACTGATTTAAGTGATATAACAATACGTATAAATCAACCTGCAAATAAATATTATAATCTTTTTAGTCCAATTACGTTTATACCAGCACTTCAGTTATTAGCATATTTCTATTCCGTAGATGTTGGGTTGGATCCTGACCAACCTCAAAACCTAGCAAAAACAGTAACAGTGCACTAAAGAAGAAATTATAACTTTTTTATTTGAAAAATATGGCCCTTCCAAGCTTCTAATTCTATATATAATCCATTTTCCTTTAGATCCTGACTATCATAAGAATACTCCTTTTGGTTAAGTAAATCAATGAAATTCCAATTAGAAATTCCATAATCCAAATCTATTAGAATAATGTGAGCCTTAGAAGGACGTATGCTATAGTTAACAACAATTAATAATCTCTCTTTATCAGTCCACCATTGATATGCTATAATATTATTAAAAGTATTATCATCAACGGGATTTACATTGCATAATGACCAATTTGCATTATCAAATTCCTTACCTGGAATGTAAGGTAACAATTTATCGTAAAATTCCATAATTTCAATGTTTTCAGATTCTGTAGGATACCTTCCTAATTGAATTGGTAATTTTTTTTCATAACCGTGCGTCTGTCCTTCGAACAGTAGCTTTGCCCCTGGTAATGTCAAAGCAATTATAGCTGCTGCCATAGAGGCTTCTTCTCCAAAAACTGCTACTGCTCTCTGCTCATCATGATTTTCTATATAGCGTAATAACTTCTTCTGATAATTCCAATCTGCTTGAAGATGCTCAATCACTGATTGAGCACTCTCATTAGCTAAACGATCATAGAGTTTTTTATCATAACAATAGTCAAATCCCTGTTGCTGAAGTTTCCACTCCAAATTCCAGTATACCTCTGCAAAAAATTTGAATTCTGGAGATTCTTCCTTAACTTTAGGGATTATATCTTCCCAAAATTCATTTTTTGGTTGTATTCCTGCTCTTTCACCCCAAGTATTACTAAATACATTATTTATCATTAACATTGCCATATCACAGCGAATACCATCACACTGTCTTGTAATTGTAAGAATAGTGTTAATCGCCTTTTCTCGAGCTTCGGAGGAGAATGCATTGATTTGGACTGTATCTGTCCAAGGAGGGAAATTAGGATCTCGGCCATGGGCATAAATATCCTCACCAACCGAGAAAAATTCAAATGGTTTACTCATTAAATCATCTAGCGTTCCTTTAATAAAAACATCTGACTTTTCTAATGTCCACAAATGATCAATAGCAACATGATTAGGAACATAATCCAAAATTAATAGTATATCACGTTTACTTAATTCATTACGAAAAGAGGCTAATGCTTCAGGACCCCCCAAATGAGAATCCACATGATAATAATATATCGAATATGGAGAACCAATGACATCATCAGTATTATAATAATCTAGAGCTTTCTGGTATTCTTTTTGTAAACCTTCGTGTTGAATTGCGATATCTCTTCCTCTTGGACTTCTTTCCCATACCCCCATTAACCAGACAGCATCAAAAAACTTCAATTCTTGATCAATTAATTGAATAGGTATATTATTTAAATCGATTTTATGTCCATGAATTTCAGATAAAGAGCGCAACCATGGCCAAGTGTTTATTTCAATAATTTTTGGATGTTTAAGCCATTTTAAGTTTTGTTTTAGCATAGTGAAATTTCGCTTATATTCTATTTTAAAGTATAATGAGTATAATTTATTTCTCTTTACTTATAAAATAATTTCAATTTCATAAGAATCTTAAAAAATCTGCGTGTTTAAAAGTTAAAAACTTAAAATTAGCGTGGAGCACTGTAAGATTTATTTAAATATAAATACATATATATTTTAGAATAATCATTACTATAATAAAATAAATATAAGATTTAATGTTGTAAAAATGAGTGAAGAAAAAGAAGCATTAAAGAAGTTAATTATGTTAATATCAGATTTACGAGCTAAAGATGAAGAACGTTATGAAGCTCACGTAAGTTTCATGAATGAAACTATTAAAATGATTAGCGCTATCGAATCTCAAATGAATAAACACTGGTCTACTGTTTTAGAATCATTAAAAGAATTAAATGAAAATATTAATAACAATTTAGATTCCCTTCTTACAGGGATTAATCCTAAAGGCCTTAGGGAAACATCTAAATCCTTACAAGAAATCATGGATACAATGAATAAGAGTGTACAGACCATGAATTTAGAAAAAGTTTTAAGTGAATTAAAAATATTGAAATCTTCGGCGATTCAGGCAAGCCCAGGCGCATATACTCCAACAGTTTCAGTGGGACAACAGCCTACCCCAATAACGGCAGATATAAGTCTTACTCCTCCTCCAATTACTGGAACCAAACCTGCTCAAGAACCTGAAGTGTATGGATATGTACCAAAGAAAAAGAAGAAAGATGAAGAGGATGAAGAGCCACATCTCATGAAGCCTTCAGATTTATTCAAAAAATAATTATTCTCTATTTATTAAACGCATCCAAAAAGAGTCTTAACTCATTTTTGATTTCTTCTACATTTTCCCCAATTTTTTTGAAAGTAATTCCAATTGCAGGAATATCAAGTTCACGTTTGATTTCTTCTTTTAAGTTGTCATAAATATTGGATATAGAAGGGCATCCGTATACTTGGTTAAAAATTATTCCATCAACCTTCATTTCTTTAGCTGCTTTTAGATAAGAATCCTTTAAATTATTTATATTGCATCCTATTCCTTTTTTTGAGGCTCGTAGAAGAAATTTAGCATATTCTTCAACAGGATCCGAATTATTGGAGACAGGAATTTCTTCAAGTAATCCTAAAATTTCCCAATCTGCATAAATAACTCTCCCTCCTAACTCAAAAACTATCTCATGAATGGTTGGTTCCCATCCACTAAACATAGGGGAGAAAAGTAAGTTAGGCCGGTTTGAAACATCCATCCCTATCCCTTTTTTTATCCTCTCCCTCATTTCCTTAACCAATTGGCTCAAATTCTCAAGATATCTCTGAGCATTGGAATTATAATCTTGAAAAGAGATTGTTAACATGGCTAAAATCTCTGCATATACAGCAGGGTTGCAAGGATAAAAGCTACTTGTATTAATTTCATATAATATAGTTTTATAAAATCTCTTTACTTGATTTCCGATTCGAAATTGCTTTTTCAAACTCTCAT
>JBHLKA010000055.1:0-16582 GCA_048887145.1 Candidatus Hodarchaeota archaeon | reverse complement strand
TTAAAAAAAAATTATGGTTTTTGAAGTATTAAAAAAATAAATAAATAGCTATTTTGTTATTTGATACCTATGAAAAAAAATATTATCAATCTAAAAAAACTACTTATTACAACAGTACTAATAATTACTGTATTAACGCCGGTTTTCGGAATCAATGCTTTTTTCAGTCAAAATGCAATCTCTGGTGAAAACCTAAAAACTGATCTTAAATCTTTAAGTTTAGCTTCGGAATTACAATCAATTTTAAAATCTTCTACTCAAAAACTAGATTCTGATAAAAATGTTTTCGACGAAGATTTAAATAAATACCTGGAAGACATTACTTTTGGACAAATTCTCGAAGAAAAAGTAAAAATAATACTATTATTTGATGATACAGTTGATAAATCAGAAAGAATTAACGCAATTAATTCAGTATTAGACAATTATGAAATAATCGCTAATTATAATATAATCCCGGGAATTTATTTGTCTTGTGATTCAAAAGAATTAATTTCAAAAGCAGATCAACTAAATGAAATTAGTTCCCTTCAAAAGATCTATAAATCAAAAATTTATATGCTAGATTCTGCTGTAAATCAAAAATCAAGTGCATTAGATAGTACAAGTTATCCCAATTGGTGGATACCTGCTATAGGTGCAGAAAATCTAGCTTATGATGGCTCTGGGGTAAGAGTTGCGGTTATAGATTCTGGTATATATGACCATCCAGATTTAAACCTTATATTAAGTCAAAATTTTGTTTCTGGGGAAAATCCATTTGAAATAAACGATACCAATGGACATGGTACACATTGCGCGGGGATAATTGGTAGTGATGGAGGTAGTTCAGGTGGGGAATATAGAGGAGTTGCTCCAGGAGTATCCTTAATCAACGCAAGAGCAGGAGATGCTTCGGGTTATTTAGAAGAAGGTGATATTATTTATGCAATTGATTGGTGTGTTGATCCCATTGTTAGTGGAGGTGCTGAAGCAGATATTATATCTATGAGTTTTGGAGGAGGTTATCCAGATCCTGATGAACCTTTTACAAAAGCAATTGAAAGTGCCGCTCAAAACTATGGAGTAATCATGGTATCATCAGCAGGTAATTCTGGCCCAGGTTATTTTACTGGGGGATCACCGGCTTCAGGATCCTATATAATTTCAGTAGGAGCTAGTGATAGTGATAATGAACTTGCTTTTTTTAGTAGTTCGGGGCCTACATATTCTTATATAGGGTTTCCTGATGTATTGGCACCAGGAGTAGACATTATTTCAACAGAATCACCAAATTCAGTAATTTCTGATGAACAACGCCATAAACAAGAATTTTTTGATTACTCTGGTGATGCAGATTACATCCCTCTAAGTGGAACAAGTATGGCTTGCCCCATGGTGGCTGGAGCATTGGCAATTTTAAAAGATGCTTATCCCACCATTAATCCTGGGACTGCAAGGATTGCTTTATTAGAAGGAGCGACAAAATTAGCAGATCATAATTACCTGAAATATGGTGCTGGAATCATAAATGTTTCTAAGTCATTAGAAATTCTAAACCAAATTAATATACAAAGAGGGAATGTAAATAATGTATC
Source organism: Candidatus Hodarchaeota archaeon (assembly GCA_048887145.1). GTDB lineage: Archaea > Asgardarchaeota > Lokiarchaeia > Sigyniarchaeales > SOKP01 > SOKP01. The sequence continues at coordinate 15,005 of JBHLKA010000055.1, read as the reverse complement.
TAAAATATTTCCGGATGAAATACCACTTAAACCATATGACTTATTACATTTCCCAGGTGATCATCAAACATTCAATTTAACTTTACTCTCTGGTATGATAAATACATATGATATAAATATCCCGTCTTATATTGAAGGACTCTCAGTTTCTTTAGATAAATCTCAAATATCGCCCACTAATGTTAGTGTTGGGATTATTTCACTTGATATTAAAATAAATAAGGATGCTGCACCTGGGATTAGAACATTTGAACTAAATGTAACCTCAGGATCTACATTATATGATTCAGTTGAGATTTCAATTAATGTGAAACTACCAGAATACAAAATATTGATGGAATCATATCATGGTTTAAACGATTGGTTTCCAGAACTCTCTTTCTATCAAATGAGATTTTATGATGCAATGGATTACCTTTCAGAATTAAATATTTCAATTGATTATGGTGCAGAATATTGGACGCCTTATTATAATAAGGATACTGATAATTCAATATTAACTGAAGAAAAATTAGCTCAATATGATTTAATCGTATTACAGAATCCAATATTGCCTTATAACCCACTGGAGATGAATAATATTAAAAACTATTTTGATAATGGAGGTAATATTCTTTTCCTTGGTACGAGATATCAAGATCTTTGTTCAGAGAACTTAAATGAATTTTTTGATCACCTTCAGCTTGGTCTTCAAATTAATGAAGAAAATATAGATTATACTACTTGGTTAGGTATTGGATTTCAAACAAACACCGAAAGTGTAGCTAATTTAAATTCCTCTGTAATTTTTAATGGAGTTGATAAATTTGCATGGTCTTATGGAAATACATTTACTATTGCGGGAAATATAGACTCGATTGCTTCAATTGGTGATAGAACAGTTGCGGCAGTTTATGATGAGTCATCTCCTGGGAAAGGGAAATTTGTTGCATTTGGCGACCTACATTGGCTAACAAATTCCTTTACAGAATCAACCTATCAACAAGATCACATTAATTTACTTATTAATTTAATGGGATACTTTTTTGACCAAGAAGACATCTCTATTAAACTAGCATTAAATACCCATTGGACATCAAATCCTCAAATCAATTTTTCTGTGTATGTAAAAGACCAAATAACAGATCTTCCCATAGCATCTTCTATATTAAATTCGAATTTGACCTTGACTGTCGAGAATAATGGATATTTAGAGAACATTGTATTAAATTCGCCTTCCAATGGAATTGCTCTAAATTATACCTATAATTTGCCAAATCCAAGTGATAAACCTTATGTTATTACTGTAAACTTAACTTTAGGTTCGGAAATATACAGTGAAACAACAAAAATCCTATATTACGATACCAACAAAATGCCTCAGATAAATTTATTAACAATGACTAGTCCAATTTCCAGAGATGGTGGTCCATTGTCAATTACGGCTCAGCTAGATCAATCTAATTATGATGTTACGGCATATATGAGTTTATATTCTTTTGGGGTTGATTATTATGATCCCTTCTATCTATTTACTCATCCTCTCTATAATTCTAGGAAAACTTTGAATAAGACGCTTAATTTTAACAATGTACCGCCATCAACGACTTATACTACAAATTATTCTCCTACAATGAATGATCCTGCAGGATTTGCGGTTATTTACTTATTGCCAAAAAATATAACTTCGAATTATTATAATCCTTTTTCACAGCGTTTAAGATCCTCTATTTTAAATGAACCTCCTGAATTTGATGAATTTAATTCAACATTTACAATTGCTTCTACAGAAATAACTTTTGATGAATCAGTGGGTTATATGTATCAGGTCAAACAAGGGGCTACAATTAATTTCAAAATTGATACCTATGATTCAGTTCTTTATGAAGACCAAGATAGTTCTAATATGCATGTTTTCGTTAATTTTTTCATATGCACTATTGCACAAATTGGAGGGGATAGTTATGTTTTACCTATCTTTCCTAATGTGTTTCCTTTAACAGAACTCACTTATCAAAGTACTTCTAATACTCACCAAGGATCATATGTAATTCCTTATGACATATCATATTCAACAATTAGTGGAACAAAATCAATTTCAACTGTAACTGATTTTAATCAAATTACTTATGAAGGATATTTAGCAGTTTTATGGATAACTGTAATAGATAGTGATGGCGGAACTAATCAATTCATCATTCCACTCAGCATTCAGCCAGGACCTATCCCTTTTGATCTAATCTTTGCATTAATTATAGCACTTATAATAATAGTGATTTCTACAATAGTCTTGATTATTGTGTTAAAAAAGAAGAAGAAATCTCGATTGAAAAAAGTGAGCACAGAAGCTCCAGATGAGTATTATCAACCTTATACGCCACAGGAATACAAACCCTATCAACCTTTAGCCTATTGTCCTTACTGTGGGTTCAAATTAGGAACATTTAGAAACTTTTGTCCAAATTGTGGAAAACCGCTTCAATTTAAGGATTAATTATCCTCTTTTTTATTTTTAATTATTTTTAAATTACTAATACCGTTCCATTTTTTTGTCCTATATAAGCTTTTGAGGCCATTTTTATAAAGAGTCCACAATCCACTACTCCAGGTATGCTTAAAAGTCTTTTTTCCAGTTCCATTGGATTTTGTATAATACCAAAATCAACATCTATAATAAAATTCCCATTATCAGTTATTAAAGGTCCAGATTTTGCTTTAGCCATTCTAAGTTTAGGTTTTCCACCTAATAATTCCATTTTTTTCATAATGGGAGTACGTCCCATTGGAATAATTTCAACTGGAACTCCGTTTTTCCAATTTTCTCCTAAATTTTCTGACTTTTTTCTAAAGTCTGCTATAATCACCAATTTCTTAGAATTAGAAGCAAGAATTTTTTCTTGAACTAAGCAACCTCCTCCTCCCTTTATTAAATTTAAGTTATTATCAATCTCATCAGCACCATCAATATCTAAATCAATTTCAGGGAATTGATCGAGAGATGCCAAAGTTAATTCATTTTCCAAAATTAAATGATAGGATTGAAAGGAGGAGGGAATACATTTTAAGCTTAAATTATTGTCTCTATTTAATTCTCCTAATTTTTTTACAGCATATACTATCGTAGAACCACTACCAATACCAATAACCATATTACTTTTTACATTATCTTCTACCGCTCTTATAGCAGCTTTTCTTTTTCCAAGTTCTATTAAATCATCACTCATCTAAATTATCCCTAATTTTATTATAATAAATTCAAAATTCTTATAGCCAAATAGGCAGCATTATCACCTCTATCTATTCCCACACATGCTACTGGAACGCGAGGTGGCATCTGAACAATTGATAGTAACGCATCTAATCCTCCTAATTTCGCACTAACAGGAACTCCAATGACAGGTTTTTCTGTTTTAGATGCTATAACTCCTGGTAATGCTGCAGATAAACCCGCAACAGCAATGTAAACGAGTGTTTTAGAAGACTTTAAATAATCATCTAATTTTTCTGGATCTCGATGGGCAGAAATTATTTGCAAATCATAGGGTATATTATTCTCTTTTAAAATTTTTTCAGCCTTCTCATAAACCTCTTTATCAGATGCACTACCCGCAATTATTGAAACTAGGATTTTATTTTTATTATCAGCGCGCGAATTAGTCATATTTTATCTAAAATTTCTAAAAATAAAAATAATTCTAAAAATCTTCAATAATACAATAAATTATCAAAAAGATTAATTTATTTTTCAAGGTCTATATTTAAGATTATCAAAAACTTTAATATCTCTTTATAATTTCTTATTGCAAAATAAAAATTTTATCAGAAACAAATTAAAAACTCATTAAAAATTAAGAGGTATAATGTAAAATGGAAACTAAAGAAGTATGGCTTATCGACTATGCCAGAACAGCTTTTTCTCGTTCAAGACCAGGAGCACCTGAACGTGATGCATTTGGAGATCAGAGGGGTGATGAATTGCTCTCCCATTTATTAATGAAATTTTTTGAGGAAAAACTAGCAAACAAAGGAATTGAAAAAAAAGATGTTAATGAAGTATCTGTTGGAACAGCCATGGGAGTACATGAATGCTGGACTTATGGAGGCCGACTACCACTCTTTATGTCAGAATTTCCAATTGAGACTTCTGCCTTTTTTGTTGATAAACAGTGTGGGTCTGCTGGTGCGGGTCTCCAATTTATAGCTATGGAAATTATGACAGGTTTCACAAAATGCGGACTAGCAACAGGAGTAGAGCATATGACCAGAATTCCTATGCAAAATGATTGGATAAAACCAAATTTAGGTATGATTAATAAGAAAGATAGATGGTATCGACCGCAATATGACATCTTGACTACTATTAATATGCTTCAAACTGCACAAAAACTATATGAAGAAGAAAGTCCTTATATAACAAAAGAGGATATGGATAAGTTTGGAGTAAGGAGTCACAATTTAACGGTTGCAAATCAAGAAACTGGTTGGTTTAAAGGTGAAATTATACCAATTGAGGGTCATGCTGAAGGTAATCCTGATGAGAGAGTGATGATTGATAGAGATCTAGCTGCAAGAAAATCTGAATTATCAACCGTTTCACAGTTACGTAGAATTTCAAAGCCTTTCTATCTAAAAACAAATGCTTATGGCGAAGATTTAGGAGGAAGAGAAGGATACAAAGATCGAGAAGGTACAGGTGAAGGTGTAATTACTCCTGGAAATTCTTCTCCTTTGAATGCTGGCGCCACTGCTGCATTACTCATGGAAGCAAAAGAGGCGGAAAAAAGGGGTCTTAAACCAATGGCAAAGATAATATCGCTCGGATGGGCAGGTGTAGATCCAACAGTAATGGGAAGAGGTCCTGTACCAGCATCTCAAATGGCATTAAAACATGCTGGATTAACTGCTGAAGATATTGATTATTGGGAGATTAATGAAGCTTTTTGTATTGTAGCTCTAAATTGTATGAAACAATTGAATATTCCTGAAGAAAAAGTAAATGTTATGGGAGGCGCTACTGCAATTGGCCATCCATTAGGTGCCACTATGGCACGTCTTACAGGTACTCTAGCAAGGATACTAAAGGATAAAGGTGGTAAGTATGGAATTGCTAATGCGTGCATTGGGGGAGGACAAGGTATCGCCATATTACTTGAAAACCCAAATGCTTAATTAATCGAAATAAAATATTCTTTATTTTTTTCTATCTCTTTCTTGTTTAAGATTATCTAGTTTTAAAACATCCAATTTTCTCCGAACCATATCACGTGCTTGAAGTGCATAAACAAAATCCTTATTATATGTTAGTGCTTTTTCGTAATATTCTAACGCTTTCTCTAAATCACTTCTATTAACTTCAAATAATAATCCAATATTATAATAACAATACATATAATCTGGTTTTATTTCTAGTGCTCGATTATAAGCATTTAAAGCATCTTCGGTTTGATTCAGATTAAAATATGCAATACCTAAATTATACCATGCTCTATAATTATTTGCATCAATTTCAATTATTTTTTTAAAACATTCAACAGCTTTATCATAACCAAGAACCCATTCATCATTAAGGTACCCACCATAATCAAATAAAACTTCAATGAGGGTATTTTTAACAATTTCAGACTTAGGTTCATTTTCTAAAAGGTCCTCTAAAATTTTTAAAGCATCCTTAAATTTCTCCCTTTTCTTAAACTCGAGTGCTTTATTTATAAGATCTTTTTGTTGAGACAAGATAGTTTCTTAAATAATAGAGTTTTTTGAATTCTAATAATGAAGAAATATCTATTAATTATATCATTATCATTTATTTAAAAATGATAATAAAAGTAGATTTTCCTATGTACTACATGATCACTATTACATTTGTATAACTTAATCAAATAAAATGATATTATAAACGATTTAATACATTTTATTTGGTTAAATTATAGAAATGTTTAAATATAAAACTATTACATTATGACTTACACAAGAAATCAATGAAAAATACTTTAATTAGAAAGGTGAAATGAAAATGCCCGTTTATAAAAGTATACAACTTGTTGGAACTAGTGAAAAGAATTGGGCTGACGCAGTTAGTAATTGTTATCAAGAAGCAAAGAAATCCCTACGGGGTATACGAAACATCCAAATTATAGAAAGCGACGTAAAAGTAAAAGAAGATCAAGATAAATTAATATATCGTGTACGAGTGCAAGTAAATTTTCAGATCGAGCGATAGAGCTTAAATTATATTTAAAATTTTTTTTTCTCTTTATTTACCAATTTACGAGTTTTCTCGACTCATGCTTTCTTAGATTTTATTTTCATACCAAACATGCTCAGATTTTTTTGCGCCTATCTTTAAGAGAACACTTCTTAAAGCTCCATCAGAATCAGGGCAGAAAATAAAGACTTTATCATGTTTGAGAGTTTTCTTAATATATAATTGAAGTTCACGGATAATCATTTCTTCTATACCTTTTTTATAGGAATCTTCTTTTCTAGTTAAAATTTGGTGAATTATTGCTCTTTCATTTCCTAAATAATCCAAAAAGGAGGTATATGTACCCCAACCAACAATTTTGCCATCTTCTTTAGCAATAATCATTGAATTTCTATATTGAAGATCGAGAGTTCTTCTATTTAACTCACTCTCAAATTTTTGCCAATGTGAATAGAAATATGATTTATTTTCAATAAAATCTTCAAAAATTTCCTTAAGTTCATCTTTGTCTAATCGGGGGTCATATCTATCGATAACAATCATAAAGTTTCACTTAAAAATCCCAATATAATATAATTTAATTAGTTTAATGATTAATGGTTTTATAAGATAATTTTTCTTTAATAAAAATTCTTTTTTATAATTTAAACTATTATAGTCTAATAAGTTATGAAGCAAAAAAATAAAGAAAAAATATCTATTCCTTTTCAAAAATTAAGAGAGGGAGTAATTCTTCCTAAAGCATCTAAACCTGGAGATGCTGGTGCTGATGCACGAATTTTCGGTTTTAAAAAAATAATTAAAAATGGTGATAAAAAAGAATTACTTGAAATTGAGGCTGATTCTTATACTTTAAAACCATTAGAAAGGATAGCATGTCCTTTAGGCTTCGCAACTGCTATTCCAGAAGGATATTACTTTAAAGTAGTCCCCCGAAGCGGATTAGCTTTATGGGAAGGAATTTCTATTGTTAATAGCCCTGGAACAATAGATTCGGGCTATAGAAATGAGTGGATGGCAATTGTAGTTAATTTATCAAATAAAGATGTTACTTTGAAAAAAGGAGATAGAATTTGTCAAATAATTTTGGGAAAAATGCATGAGTATGAAATTACTAATGTAGATAAATTACCAGATTCACAACGCGGATTAGGAGGATTTGGTTCTACTGGTAAATCATAATAGTGAAAAATTATATGAACTCTAAGAAAATAGAAGAAACCCAAATTGAGTATGGATCTGTCCAACATACTATGTTAGGGCCATTATGGGCGCGTGCTACATACACACAGAAGTACCCAGAATTACTGGATGATAAAAAAGCTGTTGAGATTTACAATAAGGTTGATATTGATCTTTCTGAATATGAAGATTATCTACAAGAGTGGCGTGCATTAGGTCTAATGATAAGGGCAAGAAGCTTTGATATAGCCTTAAAGAAATATACACAGAAGTACCCTGAAGCAACAGTTGTGAACCTTGGTTGTGGGTTGGATACCACTTTTTTTCGGGTAGATAATGGAAGCATCAAATACTTTGACCTCGATTTACCAAATGCTATTGAATTTCGAAAGAAATTCATATCTGAGTCCCCACGTAATAAATATATTGCTAAATCTATATTGGACCATACTTGGTTTGATGATGTTGAATTTAACAAGGAGAAGGGTATTTTTTTTATTGGGGGAGGGCTCATCTATTATTTTAAAGAAGAGGAAATAAAAGAGTTATTCATAAAAATGGCAAACCATTTTTCAAAAGGTCAGATAATCTTTGATACGATTTCTAAAATCGCTATAAGGATTTCGGAAAAAAGAATAAAAAAATATGTGAAGCAAGGTAAACTGAAGAGTGATAAAGTGCCACATTGGATTTTTAGTATTGGCAACCCAGATAAAGTATTTCCTAACTGGTCGAATAAGATAAAAGTCCTAGATTGGCACTTAGGGTGGGATTTAGTACCCCAAAACCCAAATTGGGATAAAAAAACGCTTAAAATGATAAAATTAGTTAAATTATTTAAAACTGGAAAGATAGTTTTATTGGGTTTTACTGATTAAATCTTTTTTACGTCAATTATTATTCTTAAATTTCGTTGGAATTCAATTTTTAAAAAAATTCAAATTTTTTGCTTTACTTATTTTATTATAGTTTCTATACATTTTCATATTTATTCATATAGGTCTAAGATTTGTCTAAAAATAGCAAAAAGTTGCCATATAAAGATCATTTTCTGTATAAGATCTTAAATCCTAGGACAATTGCAATATTTGGAGCAAATAATAACTTATTAACTACAATGGGTTCTATGCAGCTCAGAAATATTCGTTCTGGAAGAGGTTTAGATGGTAATATTTATCCTATACATCCCCGATTAGAAAAAGTTCAAGGGTATAAAGCATATAAATCAGTATTAGATTTACCTATTGTTCCAGATATGGCTTTCTTAATATTACCAACCAGCGTAGTCCCTGAAGTCATGGAAGAATGTGGAAAAAAAGGAATTAAAAATCTTCTCATAACCTCAGGTGGTTTTAGAGAAAGCGGTACTAATGGAATTAAATTATCAGAGAAACTAAATGAGATTGCTATAAAATATGATATAAGATTTATTGGTCCTAATTGTTTAGGCATTTATAATGGTTGGTATGGATACCCTGAAAAAGAAAATGCATATTTTAATACATTTTGGCCCTATGCTATTCCTCAAAGGGGAAATGTTTCAATCGTAAGCCAATCTGGTACGATTGCAGCCCAAATTTTTTGGCATGCCAAAGAAATGGGTGTTAAAATTAGCAAATCAATCTCAGTTGGAAATGAAAGAAATATTGATATGGTGGATTGCCTAGATTATTTGAAAAACGATCCACAAACGGATGTAATAGGTATATATATCGAAGAAATAAAAAGAGGAAAAGAATTCATTCAATTAACTAAAAGTATTACTCCAAATAAGCCAATAGTCGCAATATATGCTGGAGGTACTGAAGCTGCGATAAGATCTATAATGAGTCATACGGGATCAATCGGGGGAAGCCAAAAAATATATAATTCAGTTTTTAAAGAGACTGGAATAATTTCAACTGATTTAATAATGGACTTTCTTTATTACTTAAGAACATTCTCTTTTGCTAATAGTTATAATGTGTTTCCAAAAGGTAAAAGAGTAGCAATTGTCACTGATTCAGGAGGTAGCGGTAGTATGATGGCTAAAACGGCAGAAATATATGGATTAAATGTGCCTGAATTCTCAAATAGTCTTAAAGAAGAAATTTCAGAATTAATACCCCCCACCGCAAGTGCTAATAATCCTATAGATGTGACTTTTGATATAAATTTTATAAATTTATTCTATAAATTTCCAAAAATTCTGATGAAATCTGGAGAGATAGATAGCATAATTGTTTATGGAGTTTTTGATTTTGACGATGTAATGGACACTATGGAACAATCTGGGATGAATATTAATGAAAAAATGAGAAGTATAAATGTTATGATTGACAATGCCGTATTAAAACCAATGAAACGTCTAATGAAAAAATATTCTGTCCCAGTTTTTTATGCAGGACCTTTTCCTTACAAATATTCATGGTTTCAAAAATTTATCTTTTATGATGTTCCTATATTTGAATTATGGGATCATCCCACAAAATGCCTTTCAATTCTAACTAAGTATTCAGATTATCGTTTAAAAGCCACAAATTCTAAATAAAAAAATCTTAATAAAGTTTGCCTTGCTAAAAATTCAAATTAACCTATTAATTTTGCAAATCAATATTGTTATTTTTTAATTTTATAGAACTTGACAGACATTAATGAAAATCCGTTAAAGGACCATTTTTTAAATCCATTTCTCAATCCAAAAAGTATCTGTGTGTTTGGAGCTAATAATGAATTTCTATCTACAATGGGTGCAATGCAACTTAGAAATATTATCTTTGGAGGTTTTCCAAGAAATAAAATTTTTCCTATACATCTAAGACTAGAAGAGATTCAAGGTTTAAAGGCCTACAAAAGCGTATTAGACTTACCTGAAACTCCAGAATTAGCTTTTATAATTCTACGCCCAGATATTGTCCCCCAAGTTCTTGAAGAGTGTGGGCAAAAAGGAATAAAGCATGTTATTATAACGTCGGGGGGATTTCGGGAAATAGGCAACATCAATTTATATAAAACAATAATTCAAATTGCGAATAATTACAATATTAGATTTATTGGTCCCAATTGCCTTGGTGTGTATAATGCTTGGTATAAATTTCCAGAATTAGAAGATGCTTGTTTCAATACAATGTGGATTTATGCTACACCAGAAAGAGGTAATATTTCAATAATAGGTCAATCAGGTACAGTTGCATCACATATTTTTTGGATATGTCGGGAAATGGGTGTTAAAATTGGGAAATCAATTTCAATTGGAAATGAGGATAACATTGATATAGTCGATTTCCTAGAATATTTTCGAGAGGATCTTCAAACTAATGTTATCGGGATATATATTGAAGAGATTAAGAGAGGAAAGGAATTCATTGAGCTTGCTAAAAAAATTGTACCTGAAAAACCCATTATAGCGATTTATGCTGGTGGTACTGAAGCGGCGTCAAGATCAATAATGGGTCACACAGGTTCAATTGCTGGAGATGATAAAATTTTTGATTCTGTATTTAAAGATACAGGGATAATCTCTACAATCTCAATTAAAGATTGGATGTATTATTTAAGAACATTTTCAAGTGGAATATTTCCTAATGGAGATAGATTAGGTATAATAACTGATTCTGGTGGTTGCGGGGCTATGATGGCTAAAGCTAGCGAGAAACTTGGCTTGAAACTTCCAGAATTCTCAGAGGAGTTAAAATTAAAATTAAAGAAATACGTTCCTGATGTGGCAAATATTGATAATCCGCTAGACCTAACTTTCCAATTCAATCAATATAATTTGTATATCAAAATTCCTAAGCTATTAATTAACTCGGGAGAAGTAGATGGTATTATACTCTATGCTGTATTTGGTTTTGAAGAAGTACTGGATATAATTAAGAAATCGGGCGGTAGAACCTATGAGGAATTTGATATTTCAAATGATTTGATGAAGAGTATTTATTTAAAGCCAATTCAACGACTTTCTAATAAAAAGAATGTACCTATTTTATACATAGGACCACAAGGATATAATAATCCATGGGTAAGAGAATTCATTAAAGATAATCTCCCAATATTCGAATTATGGGATATGCCAGTGAAATGTTTTGCTGTATTAGCAAAATATTCAAAATATCGCAAAAAAATATCTAAAAATCTTAGACAATAGTACGAACATTGCAATTTAAAATAATATTATAATACAATTATTCTCTTAATTTTAAAAAAGACCAATATTTATATTGTCATTAAGTTTAATAAAACGATTTTAAATTTGTCATTAAAGAATATCAATTTAGAAAAAGATTTAGAAAAATCAGAGGAAAACTTTAGAATCCTTGCAGAAAGCGCTAATGATCTGATAATGGTGGTTAATTCAGAGTCCATAATTGAGTATGTTAATGAAAAAGTTCATCAAAAAATAATGGGATACGATAAAACAGACTTATTAGGTCGTGAAGGGCTTGATTTAGTTCATCCTGAAGATCGTAATAAGGTTTTGCGAGCAATAAGTACAGCAAATAAAAATGGAGAAGGTTCAATTGAAGCAAGGATAAAACATAAAAATGGTGAATATGTTTGGATCGAAACTAATGGAAAGATTATAAAAGATGAAAATGGAAAAGTTAAATACCTCTTAATTGGAAGAGATATAACAGAAAGAATAAAAATTACTAAAAAATTACAAGAATCTAGAGACCGATACCAAAATTTAGCAAATTCACTCCCACAAGTTATTTTTGAGATGGATTTAGATTATAATGTGACCTATACAAATTCATTAGCATCTAAAGTATTTGGTTATTCTAATGAAGAATTCAGTAAAGGGTTAAACGTATTCCAATTTTTAGCACCTGAGGATAAAGAGTCAGTAATGGAGCAGCTAAATCATTTGCTCAAAGGAGAATATACAGAACCTTTAGTTGTACGTTTAAGGAGAAAGGATGGAACATTTTTTTATGCAAATATTTATGCAAGACGAATTTTCAAGAATAATAAAGTTATTGGAGTAAGAAGTATTGTTCATGATATAACCAGAATGAAGGAGGCTCAAGAAAAACTTAAAGAATCTGAAGAAAAATTTAAAACTATAGCTGAACAGTCATTATTAGGAATTTGTATTATCCAAGATGAAATTGTTAGATATATTAATCATATTCTTGCTGATTTATTAGGTTATTCCACTCATGAAATACTCAACTGGAAGCAAGGAGAATTTTTTAAGACGATACATCCTAAGGATAAAAAGATGATAATTGAACTAGCAACCAAAAAAGATTCTGAATTTGAGAATGGAATAAGATATTATGAAGCTCGGGGAATAAAAAAAAATGGAGAAGTAGTGTGGTTGGAGGTTTATTATAAAAAAATAATTTATCAGAAAAAACCTGCTTTTTTAATCTCATTTTTAGATATTAATGAAAGAAAAAAAGCTCAAGAAAAAATAAAAGAACTAGATGAAATAAGAAGAGAGTTTATAGATAGAGCGTCCCATGAACTTAAAACACCCATTACAACTATCTATGGGGCTTTCCAACTTTTAGATAAATTCCATAAACACAAATTTGACGATGATACTTCAGCAATTTTTGAAATGGCGCTTTCTGGTACAAAACGATTAAAAAAACTTGTGGATTCCCTTTTGGATTTGTCTCGCTTAGAATCAAAAATGTTTAAACTAGAAAAAACAAGTACTGATTTAACTAATCTAATAAAAAAATGTGTTAATGAAGTAAACTATTTAATGAAATCAAGAGATCAAACCTATAATTTAAAGCTTCCGAATACATTACATATCTATATTGATGATTCAAGAATAGAATTAGTATTAACAAATTTATTAACGAATGCTATAAAATATACTCCCGCTGGTGGAAAAATTTCAATTAGGTTGGATAATTTAGGAAATTCAGTTCAAATTTCAGTAAAAGATACAGGTATTGGTTTAACGAAAGTTGAATTAAACAAACTATTCAAGAAATTTAGCAAGATAAAGACACCCTTACATGATGAGCTTGATATTCCTTTAGAAAGCACTGGATTAGGACTTCATATTGCTAAAAAGATTGTAGAATTACATGGTGGGAAGATTTGGGCAAAATCAGAAGGAAGGTATAAAGGCTCTACTTTTTTTGTTGAACTCCCTAATAGATAAAGAGAATTAGTAGATTTTGTTGAATAAAAATAATTTAAAAATTAAAAAATATCAATTGCTCTTCCACTAATTTTTTATATGATTTCTATTCTATTATAATTAGTATTTTTGCTATCAAAAAAAAAATGTGATACTTCTACTTGTCGTTAGATTTCTTTAATCCCCCATCTGCGATTTTAGCTTCCGGCAGTAAGAAAGGAGTGGATATTGGGGGTTCAAAATTAATTGTAAGTATTGATAGTAATCATAATTTCTATAATGAAGGCTTAATTTACACAGAAATGTCATGGGCTGCTTTTTATGAAGAAAAAGGATTAGAAGATCAAATAGATACATTTACAACTACAGAATTCGATTCGATTCGAGAAGATCCTGATGCTTTAAATGACACAATTATTAAAACCATTTATCAAATAATTAACAACAGGAAGATATTTTATGGTATTGCTGATTTTGAAGTGGATGCTTTTCTAGATGCAAATGTGTCTGTTATACCCAGTCTAAAACTAGATTATAAAATTATTAATAAATTAATGGAAGCTCATAAGACATCTCGAGAAAAAGAACTCTTTCCTAACATCCTAGACGAAGAAGGAATAAGAAAAATAAAAATTGAATTTCAGGGAACTAAAAAAGAAAATATACACCTAAAAGGATCAAATTTAGAAGATTTAATAAATAAACTACGATTAGCAAAAGGTTTTGCTGTGGGATTGGTTTGTACCTCTAGAAATGCTGCAAACCTCTATATCATGAGTGATAATATAGTTTTTAATAAGGATGAATTACCTGAGTTATATATTGATGAAGAAAATATTAAAATCATTGAATATGGAATAAAGAAAAAAATATTATTTCCAATTAGCTGGTTTCGATTAGATGTTGGAATAAGATCGTTGGAAACCTTAGAATTATGGAACACTATAAAAGATAATCCCGAGTTAAATAAAGCTTTAAGTCATTATGAACGTTACATAAATGCTTTAGTTTATAAAAAATTCAAACCTGCAGCAGAATCACAAAAGATTGGAATTGATTTGGAAGAAGATTTTTATACTATGACTCCAAAAGAAAGAAAAAGAGCCTTAAAGGATATGGAGGAAGCAATAAAAACCCTTACAGAGCACTATAAGGAGTAAAATCTTAACCTTTTAATATTTTTGGAGCTTTAAAATAGCCATCCTTTTTATGTTCAGCATTCTTTAATGCTTCTTCATTACTCAAGGATTTTTTAGGTATGTCTTCTCGAAACACATTATGTAATCCCTCAATGGGATGGGTCATTGGATTAATATTATCAGTATCTAGATTATTCAATTTATTAAAATAAGCCAGAATCTCATTCAATTGCTTGATTAATATATTTTTTTCTTCTTCTTTTAAATCTAACAAAGCTAATTTAGAGATGTATTCTAAAGTATCTTTGGAAATTTCTTCTTTTTCGGGCATACTGAAAATGAAAAGTATTCATTTGATTATTTTCTATAAAATATAATAATAAGAAATTTTTATCTATTACTTTTTTAA
>JBHLKA010000054.1:0-16616 GCA_048887145.1 Candidatus Hodarchaeota archaeon | reverse complement strand
TATTTCCTACTTTCCTTTTTATTAATGCTAAATCAACACCAGCAGTAGGTTCAAGACTATGCAAGCCATCAAATCCGCAATCAATTATAAAATCTAGAAGGGCCGTAATCTGCCCGTCTGTATGGAGAATTATTTTTCCTCCTCGCTCATGAACAGTGTCGGTTATTATCTTGTATGCTGGTAAAAGTAATTCATTAAACTTTTTTGGGCTCATCATAGGACCTGTGTGGTATGCTAAATCTCCTGATTCAACAAAAACTTCTGCACCGACCTCCATATAACTTTTATAGCATTCTGCGGTAAATTCAGCTATAATTTCATGAACCTCTTTAATAAATTTTGGATTTTTATGAAGCATTCTTGAGTAGTATGTCATACCCATGCCTTGAGAGGCGCTTTCGAATACGCCTGCTAAATCATTTGTTACGATAACAAATATTTTATCCTTGTGTTTCTTATTTATTCTACGATAAAATTTTTTCACCATTTTAGTATATTTCTCTGTCATTGGGCCCTGAATGCTTTCTTTAGTTTCTTTCCATTTCTCAAGTGAATTCATAGTACCATATAAATAATAAGGATTGAAATTACCTTCATTATTTTTTGCTTCCCAAATACGTCCAAATATGTCTTTCAGAAGATCTCTGTCATCACCAGGTATATCAACAAATTCTAAGGGGATTATACCAACTTGCATACAATCAAGTCCAATGTTAATCGCAGCTTCAACACATCGAGAAAAAACAGATGTCTCTACACTTTCTAGTAAGTTGCTCATTTCTTCCCTCCAATTCTCGGGATTTTCGCGTTTTATTTGTTCTAATGTATCAAAATCCGATATTTGAGGTTTCCCAAGAATATTATCAACATTATTCGCATCAATATATATCGTATGACATGGTACACGATCTGGTTCTTCTAAATTTAGAGTCGTAAGAACTCTTTCTCTGCATTCCATATTTTTTTCACATAATTGTAAGATATGATAATAAAAAAGGCAAGTTTGATCCTATTAGTATATAGTTTAACTTATTCAATAAAAAAGATTTATATTTTCATTTCAGTAATCTTAAAGCTTTAAAAAATATAAAAGGGTTCTTAATTATAAACTGGAATAAAAATTTTAGCACCATTGGATTTTTAAGAAGCTCAATTATCATTTTTGTGGGAAAATCCATATCGCCATATATAGAAATTAAATTTTCAATATGATGAGTATTCACTACTTTAAAAAAAGTTTCAAAATCATTATTAGAAAACCTCTCTAAAATAAGTCGAATTAAGTAATGTGTCTTTAACTCTTTCCCTATTGAAAATTGGCAAGGTTTTTCATATTTTTTCTTAATAAAACTTTTTGAGAAATTATTTTCTTTAAAACACATTTTTATACAATTTGAAGCTAATTTGGCGGCTGTTAACAACATAATTATTCCCCCACCAGTAGTAGCTTTTACCTGACCTGCTGCATCTCCAAGTAATAAAATATTATTAAAGGCTAATTTATTCATTAAACCAAAAGGAATGATACCTCCTTGTTGATCGATTTTTTGTTCAAGTTTAGCCCCTATTTTTTTTAAGAAATAACTAAATTTGCTTTTAATAGGTGGTAAAGCCGCTAGACCAACACGATAAACTTTACTTCCTTCAGGTACAATCCAGCCGAAAAATTCTTTCCAATTTTTGTTAAAATATAGTACAGCCTCATTTTCATCAAAATTTCCTTTAACACGGATTTGCATGGCATAGAGAATTTCATTTTGTATATTTAAATGCTTTCCAACTAAAGATAACGGTCCATCACACCCAATTAGCATTTTAGCTTTAATAAATCGCCTAGAAGTTTCAATTATTACAAATTTTTTGTTCCTTTTATTATTATATTTGAAGTTTTTGAATTTTTCTCCAAGAAAGTAGACAATATTTGGATTTTTCTTAGCCTCATCATAAAAGTAATTGTCTAAAGCCACTCGATCAATGATGAAAGGATGTTCATCTCCAGAAAGTTTAATATAGTTTCCTGAGGGTGAAATAATCTTGGCTACTTTAACCCGATTTAATATTATTTTTTTGGGAATTTGTGTTATCTTTGCTAATTTTTGCGAAACAATTCCTGCACATTGAAATGGTAAACCAATTTGTTGATGTTCCTCGATAACTGATATTTTTAAGTTTGTATTAGCTAATAAAGAGCATAAATAATTCCCTGCAATACTTCCACCAATGATGCAAATATCAAAATATTCGAAATCACTGCCCATTAAGAGATTGTATAACATTAAAAATTATAAGTTTTCGGGAAAAATTATTTAAACTGAAAGATTAAGAATATTGTTTAAAAAATTCCTTATCTTCTTCGGGAATAGAGCGAAATCCTAATGATATCATCATACCATAGACTATTCCTAGTGCAACTCCATTAAAAATAGAATTATACTCAAAGGATAAATCTGTTCTACTAGTTAGTAATGGTAGAACTTTACTTAATACATATTTTGTTTCTGGTTTCTCATTATAATATTTGATTATACACTCTTTAAAGAATTTTATAAATTCTTCATGTTCCAATAATACTTCACGTACATTTTCCTTACCATTTATAACTCCAAAATGTCCAAAACCAGCTTTTAATGGAGTGATTTTTTTAAGATTATTCAATGTTTGCATATATTCAGTGTGATTATAAAATATGGGCATTGAAACGGGCATTGTTAATAATTTTGATGTGTTATAAATTGTTCCTGTTGCTTCTCCAAAATAAATGAAATCAATTTCACTATCTTTAATAAATAGAGGTGTTTGATGATCTGGAACATGTCCTGGTGTTTTTAATATGCATAATTTAAGTTCTTCTCCATTCTTTAAGAAATTATGAATTATTTCAAGTTTATTGGGATCAGAAAAAAATTTAGTGCTTGGTTCTATAATTTCAAAGGCATCATCATCAATAGGACTCATAGTACCAACTAAATTACTATAGGTTCGCCTTGCTCTATTTAAATGAGGTTCATAGTTATTAAGTAACTCTTTAGTTTTCTGATTTGTTAAAATTCTAATATCTGGGCTATATTTTTTCAATATATTATAAAGAAGATGCATTCCCCCTGCATGATCAAAATGATGATGAGATGGAACAAGATATTTAAACGAATCTAAGCGAATTTGTTCTTTTTTAAAGTATCTTATTAGTTTTTTTACCTCCAGAGATGAACCGCTATCAAATAAGATTGAACAATCATCAAATTCAGCTAGATATACCGATAATCTACGTGGTTGCCCATAAGCTCTTGCATCTATGTGATGAAGATAATCATTGACTTTACCTGAATCTACAGTAATTAATTCTTGTACCATAAAAGAGGAAATTACATATCTAATATGAACTATTCTGTTTAGAAATAAAAGTCTTAAAAGCAAATTTTTAAGATTAGAATAGTGATAAAAAATAAATATTTAGAGATTTAATTTTTGTTTCCAGAATTGCATTTTCATTCTTAAGTCTTCTTTCTCTGGTTGACTAAGTACATAAGTTTTTGATTTTAGGTCATTGCTAGTATTATTAATATTTTTTAGAACACTGTTATAACCTTCCTTATTGATATATTCAGTTTGAAATTTCTCTAAAGCTTTCGAAATTTCAAGGCCAGTCATCTTATCGAGGCCATCAAAGACCAAATTAAATTGCTTTGATAGTAATGATTCTGCAGGGACTTCTTTTAGTGGTTCTTCAAGCACTTTCGGTTTCTGTTCAATTGGTTTTATCTCTTCAGCTGGTTCTGGAGCTGTAGGCTTCTCAAGAATCTCTTTTTTGACTGCGTGCACAACCTCCTTCCTCGATGACATCCAGGCGTCCTCCAAAATGGGAACAAAAATTTTAATGTGCTCCTCAATGATACTACCTATTCCTGCAATCTCAGTCACAGTTTCTCCTCTAATTTCGGCTTTAGAAAGCACACATACAACTACTTCTTCATAATCTTTGTTAATACCCCAAAGATTTTGTAAAGCTCTATGTCTATAGTCTACATTATCCATTTGATCAAATTGTGCAATAATCGATTGGTGTGTCGAATTAGATGGGTCAATACTCGTGGCTATTCTAAAATTAATATGAGCAGGGCGTTTCTTAATAGCGTCTATATCAATATCGGTTAACTGTGGAGCGACAATTAGTATTCGCATTTTAGCTTTCGAAATTTCATCATTAATATGAGCTTTAGCACTTTCGGGAGACCTGATGAACCAAATATCTTTCATGGTAAAACCAGTTCCTTTTTTCGCTTGATCCCAGAATTCACTTGTCACTCTTTCTGATACCTCTAACTTCTGTAAAATATCATCCAAAGTACTATTTAAAGTTGCAACTATTTGATTTGAGAATACATCCCTCATATCCCCAAAGGATTCAATAACTCCTCCAGATATCCCCTCAATCTTCTCCTCCGCCGCTTTAACTGCTTTATTAAAGTTTTCTGCAATATCAGCATAAATTTTCTCTTTGTCTTCCTCTACTTTTGATGCAATTCCATCAATATTTTTAATAGTGCTTTGTAATGAATCCTTTAATTTAGCAATAACCTCTGGATCGATTCCTGTAGTCGCTTTTTTTAGCTCATCTGAAAAAGCCATTTGACTAACGCTAAGTTGAACATTAACAGCATCAGTTATTTCTTTTAATCTAGTATCTATTATTTTTTCCAGAACTTGATCAACAGTTTGTTGAATAACTCCTAATCGAAGTTTTTGTAAATTTGAAGATACTGTCGATTTTATGTTATCAAATTCATTCTTTAATTCTGATATTTGCCCTTTAATTATTTGATTTGTTTTTTGATTAATATCTTCAAACTTTTTTGATACATCACCTAATTGATCTCCCACTACACTTGTAGTTGTTCCTTCCAATTTTGAAATATCTTCGGTTATACCCCGAATTTGATCCATAACTGCCATAGTCTCATCAAATTCTTTTTTCTGAGAACGTATTTGAGAAAGCATAGTGTCTTTAAGTTCTTTCATTAATTTTGTAGAATCTGCTGGGGCTACTTTAGCTGGTGTGGTCTCAATTGTTGTAAATGATTTATTTAATTGGGCGGGAATACTTGCTTTTATATCTGAAATATATTTATGAAATTTTTGTAATTGGCCAATTAATGCAGCATATGGAGGTAAAGCCGTGTAATGAGGCTTTGCTCCAACAATTTCCTTGAATAATCCTTTTTCTACAAATTTTTTAGCAATTCCTTCGCAATAGTCCTTTGGTTTATTAATTAAAAGAGCCATTTCACCAATAGAAACTGCTTCTCTTCCTGTAGTCCTGAAATACAATTCAATTTCTTCACTATTTAAGCCGAGTTCTCCTAAAACCTGTCTAGTTAATTCTTCTGAATAGGTGACCTCTTCTCTCTTTAGAACATCCTTGATTTCAAAATTTTCTACTTCTAAGTATTGATTTAGATAAATAATTAATTTATGAGGAGGGTCTCCATGCAATATTTCTTTTTTAATTGGAAATTTAACTACAGCTTTATACTCTTCAGCTGTGATCTTGAACTTTATTTCTTTTAGACATACTTTACAGGAATAGGGGATTTCAAGAACTTCTTTATCTTTAAATAAATACATTTTTTTACATCATCTCTTTATTTTAATTTAAAATGTCACTTTCTCAGGATAAGATACCTCTAATAAATCTAAAGCCTTTTTCGCAACTTCATAGGTTATTTTTCCATCTGTATCTTCACCTCTATAAGCAGCTCTGATTTTTGGGAGGAGATACTCTGGAAATATTGTCAAAGGTTTAATATCTGTTAACAATAAAATCCAACTTCTCTTATTTTGATCTTTTATCTCAGTAATTACATTCAGCTTTTTCAAATTATCTAAAAGAATCTCTGTAACCGCAAATTCACTGAAAATCTTAGGAATCTTATCTAATGGATAATGATTTGAACGCATTAATACAAAAAAATCATAAACATCCGGATTTAATAAAATTGAAGCTAGTTTTTTTGTTTCTTCAACATCTTCAATATAAGGATCATAGTGAGAAAAATAATCGATTGCCTTTTGTTTAAAGGGTTCTATTAATTCATTATTCGTATCTTTAAAATGCTTTAATAAATTTTCATTGGGTACACGCGAAAACATTATGTCTTTTATTAAAAAGAGATATTCTCCTTGATTTTTTATTACTCCAGTTTTTTTATCTTTCTCTCCTTTAATCCAATCGCGTCTTACTAAATTTAATTCAACAAATGGGCGAAGAAGAATATCAATATTGGCTGTAGGCTTCATCTTTTCCACAATCTTTTTCATTTCGTCCTTAGAAATTGGCCTCTCTCTTAAAGTATCTAGCATTTTTAATCTAACGTCACTGTTATATATCAATGCAACTTTTTGAAGCCTATCTAATTGACTTAATCGTTCAATTTGAAAAATAGTATATTTTAATTCATTCATCAATCGAATATTTACATTGGAGATCAAATCTAACTGTTTTGTGTTTGTTGCTTTTGCTAACTTTTCAAAGATCGTATCTAATCTCTTTGCCATATCTCTAAGTATATCTTCAAAAAGCTCAATCTCGTCATCTAATTCGAAAACAGATATTACAAGATATTGAGTACCATCAGGTAATTGTTTGAAATACGATACCACTTGATAAGGAGTCTCTTTCAATTTGCCTTCATAAAAATTACTGAACCCATACTTAGTTCCGAAAAGTCCAGTTGTGTGTTGATAAAATGTAGCAAATATGTCATTTTCAATAATTAATTCAAAATAATTATTTTCATTAAACTGTTCATTTTGAAAAACTAATTGCAGTGGGCTAAATTCTGGATTAATTTCACCGGTGGTTTCATTTTGGTTTAATAAAAAATTAAAACTCAATATTCCTTGAATCATGTCGATGTCGCGCTCTTAGATTTTTTATTTTTTTAAATTTTGTTTTCTTATAATTATTTCTTAAGTAATTTATTAAATTAAATTTAACCTAGTAGAGTATTTAAAATTCATTATTTTGTCAAGGAATAACACGAAGATTGCAAATAATTTATAATTGAAAATGGATATGTTATATTCTATAATTAAGTAAAATATTTTGACAATTAAATTAAATATAAAATTTACTTTATTAGCTTATTTAAAAATATTTAAACTATATGTTGGTTTATAATTAAAATATTGAATTTTTAACGGTGAATTTTGTGATCAAATTATTAATTAAAAGAAGATTTTATCTTTATTTATTTCTGATTTTATCATTAATCTTTTTGAATTCTCTTATTTTTCGTTTGGATCGTAGTAATAATGTTTATTTAGGTGATAATCATAAAAAAGTAAAAAGTTCTCCTGTAATACCTGGCGGAGGAACATGGATCACTAATGGTACATTTCCTGGTACCGTTCAACCTTGGTTTCCAGATGAAGAGGGAGATATAAGAGATGTTAATACTTCATTTACTTCAAATCATGCGAATTTTGAAATAATAGGAGACCAAGGAATCTTTTCAGAAATTTCTGGTACTCCCACTTCTCAAGATTGGGACGCTGCTATAAATCCCTTATTCCCTGTCTTGCCAGATAATGTTACAATAGATGAGCATGGATGTAAAGCGACTCATGATTGGGAAGATCCCTCTGATACCAATCAGACTACTAGTATTCATTGGGAACGTATAATTACCATGCCTGTTGATATGTCTGACTATGAAATTACATCTGCTTCCATTTCATCAGTGTTTAATGCTACAGTAACAGCAACTCCAGGTGGGAATTATGGAATAGAAGTTCCTGGTGATCAAGTGGATATTGCATATCCTGATCATGACTTAGATTATGATACAGCAAGATTTTATGTATTATTATCAGATTTAGCAGATTATGAAATATATGAAGTGGCCTGGTATCAAACTATAGATTTAGGAAACGATTCAGCTGGTGCTTATGATTATATGTCGGATACATTTATGAATTCCGTTGTAGAAGAAGCTTTAATTTTTTATTTAAGCTCACTTTTCGAGCGTGATAGCTATCACATTAAAATTACACTTGGCATAAGAATTAAATGTGCTGATAATTGGAACTTGGATCGTGATCGGTGGGATTCTTTAAGAATAAAAACATGTGAATTGACTTTTAAATACGAAAAAAAGATAAACCAATTCACTAAAGTTTCTTGGAATCAGGAATGTGATGATATTAGTGGAGAAAACATATACATTACTGATTCAACCTTAAACTTCAAATATAAAATCGACCAAGCATGGCCAGAGTTTTTATCTCCAAATTCTGAAATTATAATTTCATTGAATAAAAATAATCATCCAGAAACTATAAAATTAAAATCAGCACCTACTAATTTTACACAGGCAAAAACAGACGATTTCAATCTAACATCATTAGTGTTAAAAGATGTGAAGATATTATTTACAATAGAGATCTTTTTAGCTGATGAATTTCTTCTAAATAGAACAATAACTATATCAATAGATGATGTTGAATTTTATATCTACTACATAATCATTGAACCTGACATATTGAGTGAACCAGGCTTTTTCCGAACTTTATTAATAATAGCAGCTGTAGCAACAGCTCTAATAGGAGGGTATTTTATATTATATCAAAGAATATTAAAATATCCAGTACCCATAAGAAAGGTCCGAAAATACAGAAAAACTTTAAATAATGATTACCCTCCCAGTAAAAAAATCATATCTCAAGAACTTGCTTTCAATAAATCATATAATAGGCAATTAAACAAAACTTCAAACTATTTAAAGCTAAAAGCTATTGGAAAAATAATTGAGCCTACTGGAAAAGCAGGAAAAGTAGCAAAAGTTCCATCAGTCAAACCTAATGGAGGTGCTAAGAAAAAATGAGAAAAAATAAAAGAAATAAGATAAAAAGAATATTAGCTCCTTGTTTTCTCTTATTTTTTATATTTACTCCACTTTTTGTTAATCAATTTTGGGCTCATAAAATGGAAATTATAGAAACTAAGGAAGGAAAAATTCATTCATCTCCTATAGAAGAATATACCAAAGAATGGCTTAAAAATAATAATTTTTCTGGTACAGAAAATCCATGGAAAAGTAAGATAATTGGTGATTCTACAGATATTAGCGCTACATTTACTCCAGGACAAGTAAATTATAACATTTTTGGTGAGGAAAGAACATTTTCAAAAATTTCAGGAACTCCATTATTGTCAGAATGGACAAAAGTCCATAATCCAGAATTTCCCGCATATCCAGATGATTCCAATATTACTCCAGAAGGGTGTTGGGCTACACATTCCTGGTATGAAGCTTCCGATCAATCCCCTAGCGTTCACTGGGACAGAAATATTACTATGCCAGTTGATATGTCTGATTACATTATAACTTCTGCTTCTCTTACAGCAATAGTGAATGCAACAGTAACAGCATATCCAGGCAGTATGAATACGTCCCCCCAGGGTTGGGGTGTAGAGACTCCTGGTGATGATACAGGACCATATCAAGATGACAATGATCAATTTTTTACAGGGGATTATGTAAGGTTCTATGTATTATTATCTGATTTAACAAAAGAAAAAGAATATGAAGTTAGTTACAATCAAACTAGCGATCTAGGGAAGGATTCAGCTGGTTCGTATGATTATATGTCCGATACATTCACGACAACTGTTTCAGAAGAAGATTTGATTTTTTATCTCACCTCTGTTTTATCAAGCGATTATCGCAATTTTACGATAACTCTTGGAATTAGAATATGGTGTGAAGATAATTGGTGGAGTGATCGAGACAGATGGGATGATTTACTTATAAAATCGTGCAATTTAACATTTACTTACCAAAAAAAGGTTAATCAATTTACCACAGCATCATGGTATCAAAAAGGAAATACTATTTCAGGAGAAAATGTACAAATTATTGATGGTAATTTAAGATTTAAATATAAGATTAATCAAAATTGGCCAACTTCATTATCACCTAATTCAGAACTACAGATTTTTATCAACAATAATACGCTTCTAGAATCTGTAAAGTTAAGTACTGCGAATTTAAGCTTCACAGAAGCTAAAAAGGGTGGATTTGATATGACTTACTTGTTATTGAAAGATGTGAATATAAGTCTATACATTAAGTTATTCCTTGCAGATGAATTTCCATTGGTACAAAATCTAACTTTATCAATCACAGATGTATTCCTTCAAATCACATATACTGTATTTACACCTGAAACTGAAGAAGAACCTTGGTTATATGCTGGATTATTCATTATAGCTGCTATAGCTGCCGCTGTGATATCTGGATTATTAATCGCGTATGTTAAAGTTTGGAGATTTCCAATACCTATTCGTAAGCTACGCAAACATAGAAAAGCTTTACCAAGTGAGAGGGACCCTAATGTTATGATTATTTCTCGTGAAGCAGCTTTTAGAAGTAGTTTCCATAAAGAAGCAATTAAAACATCAAAATTTTTGAAAGGACCTCCTTTTGATGGGAAGATTGAGAAAGAAAAACTTTTTAGAAAAGAAGCTTAAAAACCAATAAAGAAATAAAAATTCTTTATTTTCCTTTTTAAACCTGAAATTTTACATTAAATTAAGTAAAATATATTATAAAAACTATAAATTATTAATATCAACATAGTTATCATTAATAATGGTTAATGGTTTTTTATTTAATTAAGAATTAAGAATAGCTAAAAAACTAAATTCAATTTGTTCTATCAAGAGGGAGGGATTTTAATGAAAATGAAAAAGATAAATAATAAAAAATATATTTATATCTCTGCGATATTAATTCTCGCGTTCACTATTTTCGGCTTATCAATGTATTCAGGTCATCAGATTAATCAACAAGCCTCTATTCATGGTAAAATTGTTTTATCTGCCAATGGAGGATTTCTTGGACAATGGTTTACAGAGTCACATCAAAAACAATGGATTGATAATGCTGACTTCAATAATAGTGTGGGATGGATTTCTGAATATGATGGAGATGTCACTGATGTAGATACAGATATTAGTGGAGGTTATGCTAATTTTCATGTGATCGGGGAGGCTCACACAACCACATTAATATCAGGCACACCAAATTCTTCAACTTCTCAAAATTGGTATAATGCAACCAATCCAGAGATTCCCATTTATCCTACCCAAGGTCATAAAATAGATGAATCTGGATGTTTTGCTTCCCATTATTGGGCAGAACATGCAGGTACAACTACCAATGCGTATCAAAAGGCAAGTGTGCATTGGGAAAAAATAATTACTACACCATTTAATATGTCAGATTATATTGTTACAAATGCTTCTCTTAGTGTATTGATTAATGCCACAGCTAAATCATATATTGGATGTGGTAGTGGAGATGTTTGGCATTGGGAAGGGGTTGAAGTGTCTGGTGATGATAACATGGATCGTTTCTATGAGGGCGATTATATTAAGTTTTATGTCAGAATTTCAAATATAAATAAAAACGTGAATTATAAACTAACAGAATATCAAACTACTACATTAGGACAAGATGGATCGAGAATTAACGGTACTTATGATTATTTAAATGATACTTATTTTGAAGCAGACAACATTGAAGATTTAATTTTTTATTTAAATCAAGTATTAGAAAATGGTGATTTTCAAAATTTTATCATTATTCTTGGAATGGAATTCAATTGTGAAGATAACTGTTCGACTGATCTTGACGAGTTCACCGCAGCATATTTTAAATCGTGTAATTTTACCATTAGTTATGTTAAAAAAATAAACCAATTGACTTCTGCTTCCTGGAAATACCGTGGTAATCAAATTGAAAATAAGGGAGGGGTTGTGAAGGTAATGGATGCAAAGCTCTTTTTTGACTTTAAGATTGATAAACCATGGCTTACAAATTTATCCCCCAATTCTGAATTAAGGATGATTATTAATGACTTGGATCATACTGAAACAATTAAACTAAGTAATGCTAATCTTACTTTAAATCCAGCGAGAGATAATGGATTTGATATTACCCGCTTAATCCCTGCTTATGAAGAAATTAATATCTCTATACAATTGTTTATTGCTGACGAATTTCAACTAACTGAAAACTATACCATAACTATTGATAATGTAATTTTAAATCTCTCATATGATTTATTTTTTGAAGCCCAATTAAGCCTATTATATCAGATACTGCTGGCAGTAGCTATAGTAGCATCAAGTTTATTATCATTCTATTACATCTATTATCGTAGAGTATTACGATTTCCTAAATCAATTAGAAAATTGCGAAAGTTCAGGAAATCATTGAATAAAGAAAATCCCCCTGATGTTCAAATAGTCAAACGCAATAGAGCATTTCAAGAACAATATAAAAACGAAGTAAAAACAATATCGAGAGTTTTAGGTGCCAAACAAAGCGTAAAAAGCATGGATATTAAGAAAAATTCAAAGTTTAAGAGTAAACAACTTATTTTAGTACTTTTCATTCTATTAGGCTTTCTTTTCTTCCCATTACTGGTAAATGCGGAGTCTTTTAATCCTAAAATTAAAAACCAAGAAAAATCTCTTGTTATATCCGAATCTAACCCATCAGATCAATATACGCGTGAAACAAGAGTGGTTGATTGGATACAAAATTCTCAATTTAATACAGATGAAAATTGGAGCAAGATATTGTATGGTGATTCATCAGATTTAAATGCAGATATTAGTAATGGTTATGCTAATTATAGAGTGATAGGAGATTCGGGAAATCAAGAATTTTATGAAAATGGGCTAAGTAGTGATTGGATTCGAATAGAAAATGAGGATAATTTAGTATTACCTGATGTAATAGGTGGTGGAGGTTATGGTATGGATGCTAGAGGATGGTATGCTTATTATGATTGGCCAGATAATCAACCGCAAGCCGTAAAAGTGCAATGGATGAAGAATTTTTCAATGAATTTAGATCTTTCTGATTATTATATAACATCTGCGTCGTTAAGAGCTTGGGTTAATGGTACTGTTGATGCAAGTCCTGTTAATGGAGGAGGTATTGATCGTCCCGGTGATACTTTAAGTGGTGGTACTACTGTTCAAATTGCTACGGGAGATTTCGCTAGGTATTTCGTAATGATCTCTGATACAGATAACAATAGAAAATTCGTGGCAGCTCAGTATCAAACAGATGATTTAGGTAAAGATGGTCCCCCAGAAATTACTCAATTGAATGATACACTTATTGTGCCAATTAATGAAGAAACATTAATATTCTTTCTTGAGCAAGCTCTACAATATGATCATCAGAATTTTGCTATTACTCTTGGAATCTATATTTGGTGCGAAGATTCAGGGCATCCTGGAGACAGTGATGATTGGCAGAGTTTAATCATAAAAAATTTTAGTTTGTCAATTTCTTATGAAAAGAAAATTGACCAATTTTCATCAATATCATGGGAATATTTAGGAGACCAAATTGAAGCTGATGGGTATAGAGTAGAAGTCACTAATGCAATATTTAATTTTGATTATCTTATTAATCCCCTATGGCCAACTTCATTATCTCCTAATTCAGAAATAAAGTTTTCTATTAATGATGTTGAATATTCTGAAACCATTAAATTAAGCAGGGCTACAACAACTCTACAAAGTGCAAGCACCTTAGGTTTTGATGTAACAGATTTAATTCCAAATGATAAAGAAATCAATGTTTCAATTCAAGCATACTTAGCAGACGAGTTTATTCTATCAAATAATATAACTCTGTCAATCGATAATGTAATACTTCTAATTACTTATGATGTATTCATTCCAGTAGAAGAATCATATTTATTTCAATTGTTATTTGCTATAGCCGTTGTTGCTGCTGTCATACTGACAACTTACATTATTTATTATCAAAAAGTTTTGAAGTATCCCAAGCCAGTACGAAAAGTTCGTAAGTATCGGAGTTCTCTAAATAAAGAAGTACCCCCTAGTAAGCCAATACTGGAACGTGAAAAAGCATTTAAAAATGAGTTTCAAGTAGAATTAAAAAAAGCATCAAAATTTCTAAAGGGTACCCCACTTAATGGAAAAGTATTAAGAGAAAAAATTATAGGAGAAATTGACAAAGAAACGTTAAAAATATCAGATGAAAAAATCAATAAATAGAAAAAATAATATAATTATTTTTAAAGTTATTTTTATTAAGACATTTTTAGTGGTACAAACAATTTTATTGGAAATTAACTAATTTAAAACTAAATCTATTATGTAAAAAATATATACACTCAAGGGCCCTCATAATTGATAAATAATATAAAAGTCTTTAAATTAACGTATTCTGGAAATTTAGAGGAAATTTCTCAAGAAAATATATTAAAAAATTTCACATTATTTGATATTTTAACTTTTTATCTTTCAAATCAAAGACGTATATATGTTTGGATTAGTAAAAAAGCTCCTCAATCATTAAAAAGGCATATCCCTTCAATTCGAGAAGTATTTTTAAAAGATTATCCAAATTTAAAAATACTACGTAATATCACCGTAGAATTTGGTTCTGAACCTATGGCATTTTTTGAAGCTATTGAAATTTCAGAAAAGGAGTATAGGGATTATCTTAGTGAATTAGAAACAAAAATGCTCCCTGTACTATCTGGAATAAGTAGATTAAAAGATGAGGCAGATAAAAATTTCATTGCTGAAAAATATGAAAAATCAATTACATTTGCTCAAAAAATTATAGAATTGGCAAAAGAAGTTGATGATAAGTCTCTTGAAATGAATCTTCTCAATTTTATTGAAGAGGCAAAGTCTAAAGCGAAAGCTAAAAAGGTAATAGAACAAATTGAAAACGAATGCAAAATTAAAATGCAAATTTTTGATAATTTAAATAAAGCTGAAAAATATAAAGAAGCTCATGAAATAGTAATGGAGTTCCGAAAAAAATATGAGCGTGATTATAATTTATTTTCAATATCAATAGCCCAAGAATTGTTGTTAAAAGATGAAAATATGCTTTATAATCTAAAGCAAGAACAACAATTATTAAAAGAAAAAATTGATATACTAGAAGGAAAAATAGAGGGTTTAATATCAATTAACAAATTATATCAAGCAGAAAGAATTTTAGAAGAAAGCAAAGGCTTAACAGAAAAAATATTTGATAAAGAGATAATAAATAAGTGGGATTCATTAAAAAACGATTATTTAAAAATAAAGGAAATTAAAAAGAAAGAAATTGAAGAATTAAATGAAAAAGCTTTTAACTTTCTTAATAAACGGAATTTATTAGAAGCTATGGATATTTATAACAAAATTATTGATAGATTAGAACAATATCTTGAATAAATATTTTCATTTGTGTTTTTAATGAGCTTAGAGCCAGAAAAATTGGAAGATAGGAAAAAAAAGATTATCATTATTTCAGAGATTGATGAATTAAAGGTAATTGCTAATAATCATTACCTTATGGGCAAATATGATAATGCTATAAAAACGGCAAAAGAAATTATTAACCTTGCAAAAAAAGTTGAGTTAAATTCTATAATAAAGGAGCAAGAAAAATTTATTACTAAGATGTATCAAGTCATTGAAAAAGAAAACCAAAAATCTTTTATCATCGATAATTTTAAGAATTTAAAAATTAAGTTTGAAGAATTATATAATAGTGGAAGAATTGAGGACGCTCATGAAATATTAGAAAAATTCAAGCAAAAATATGATAAAATAATTGAATTGAGTCCGAACATATCAATAAAAGAATTATTAGAAAAAGAGCAAAAAATATGGAAAAGATATTCTACTGAACAAAATGGCATAGTAAGACAATTAGAACCGCTTGAAATACAATTAGAAAGTTATTTGAGCACTAATAACGTAATATTAGCAAGAGAAACGTTACAAAAAGCAAAACCCCTTTTAAAAAACCTCAAGGATACTATTTTATTGGAACGATGGGGGACTATGGAAGCTATGTTTACTGAACTTAAAACTAGTTATGATTTTCGAGAGGAAGTTGAAAAATCAATTGAAGAAATTACGAAATTAACAGATGAATATAAATTTGATGAAGCTAAAAAATTATTAAAAACTATAAACCAAATAATCGAAGAGAAATCCTTTACTGATTATAAGAAAGAGGTAAAAATTAAAGAGAGGTTAATCCTTGATGCAGAACAAAAATATAATAAACTTTTAAAAGATATCGAAAATTTAGAGAATTTAATCGAAGAAAATATAACAAATTTCTTATTTAATGACGCTATAAGTATTTGTAAACAAATAATAAAAATTTCAAGATTCATTGGAAAATTGAACTATGTAGATAAATATTCTAAATACATTGCTGATATTGAAGCTAAACTTCAAGAATATGATAAATTTGAAAACTTCAGGGGAAACCTTCTTTATATGAATACCGAAGCATTAAACGCATTAAATAAGGGAGATTTTTCATTAGCACTGAATAAATTTAAAGAAATCAGAGAAAAATTAGTAAATTTTACAAAAACAAATTAATTTCTCACTCTCTTCTTGTATTAGCAGATTAATAACTATTTTAAATTTTATCCAAGATCTATAAATTATTTAAGAAGTTATTAAATATCCAATGGATAAAATTGATCCAAGAAATCATTATTTTATCTAATACAGGAATTCCATTGTTTAATCA
>JBHLKA010000053.1:0-16704 GCA_048887145.1 Candidatus Hodarchaeota archaeon | reverse complement strand
CGTAGATTAGATGGAACTGGTGTAACAGTAAATGCGCTTCATCCAGGTCATGCAAGAACAAAAATGACTACTCCAACTAAAAAGAGTTCCAAAATTTTTCTACATTTAATATCACCATTGATAAAAAGTCCAGAAGAAGCAGCAAGAACTTCCGTATACCTCGCATCATCACCTGAAATGGAAGGAATTACGGGAAAATATTATAAGAACTGTAAACCTGTAAAATCACACAAATTGACTTATGATGAATCTCTCCAAACGAAATTATGGAGAATTAGTGAAAAATTAGTTAATATTTAACTTAATTTAATATGTTATGTGAAAAAAATGAGTGAATTAAAACATCTAAAAAAGGAATGGAAAGCCATATTCTCTTGTATAAAACTCTAGAATTACTAGAGTTTGCAGAAGGGATGTGGAGATTGTGGTTACGCCATTCGACCTGCCGTGGGGAGATATTTAACGTGTCCCGTTAAAGAGGCAATGGAAGATGAGGGATTTGAATTATATTTTTCAAGAGGAAGGATGAATGTCCTCAAAAGCATTTTGGAAGGGCAGATTCCATTGAGTAGTGAGCTAGCAGAATTTGTCTACGAGTGTTCAGAATGTGGAAATTGTACTGAAGTGTGTCATATGTCTCAAAATGAAAATATAATTCTTCCTACATGTAATTGGATTGATCATGTTAAAGTATGGGAAGCATTAAGAAAGGATTTGATTGAAGTGGGTTTTGCTCCTCTTGAAAGACATAGTGATTTAGTCGAGTATATGAACGATGACAAGATGAGAAATCCATATGGGGAGGATAAAGATAATAAATTCGATTGGATAAAAGAATTTCCCGAAATTAAGGGTGAGGGAGAACTAATGTTTTTTGGGGGATGTACTATGCCTTTAAGACAGGTGGAAACGCTAAAAAATATGATGAAAATTTTAAAAGCAGCAGGAAAAGAAATAGCTATGACTAAAGATGAGTGGTGTTGTGGTTCTATTGCTTTACGAATTGGGGATGAAAAATCTTTATCCGAAATAATTAAGCATAATATTGAAGAATTTAAGGATAAAGGAGCAAAAACCATTTTTACCGCATGTGCAGGTTGTTATAGAACGTGGAAAAAAGATTATCCTGAATTATTAGGTGAGAAATTACCATTTGAAATAAAACATATAACAGAAATTTTAATCGAATTGTTTAAGAATAATCAAATTCCTTTTAAAAAGGAGAAAGGAGAAATTTTAAAGGTAACTTACCACGATCCTTGCCATTTAGGCCGCCACATGAATCTTTATGATATACCTCGTGAAGTTATTACTAAAATTCCAGGAATTAAATTAATAGAAATGAAGAGAAATAGAAATAATGCTTGGTGTTGTGGTGCGGGTGGGGGTGTAAAAAGCCAATTTCCAGAGTTAGCGGTAAAAATCTCTAAAGAACGTATAAGAGAAGCAGTTGATAGTAGTGCGCAAATTTTAACAACTAGCTGTCCCTTTTGTATAAATAACCTTAACAATGCTTATGAGGAAATGGACGCAATAATTAAAGAAAATATCAAAATTATTGATATTATAGATTTTGTCGCTTCAAAGATTTAAACTTAGTTGGTAATACTTTTAAATAATGTTCATTCATATTAGTTCATATTAGTTATAATTATAATTAAAAATCTATTTGATATAATATGCAAGAACCACGGTATTTGTCAAAAGAAGAGATTAATAGATTATTGACTAGTCCATTATCCGAAGATGAAATTACTAAATGTAAAAAAGAACATCTATTAGTTAAAGATCGAGATATTATTGTTACTGGAAGTACAGCTCCAGGTTCGGTTTTTTTTAGAACTCAAGATGGGCGTGAGATTTTAGATTGTACTTCGCAGGCTTGGGTTTATAATCTTGGGCATAATAACCCAGATATTAGTTATGCTATAAGTCTTCAATCTCAAATAACGACTCATACATGGTCATATTTTCTAACTCCCATTCGAGTAAGATTTACTAATAGAATCGCGGAAATCGCACCCGGTCAGTTAAAAGGTGGAAGGGTAAGTGTAAATAACTCTGGAGGAGGATGGGCTCTTGAATGTGCAATAAGATTAGCAATGATTAATAATAAGAGAGGAAATCAGTTTATCGTTTTTCGAAGGGGATATCATGGGTCTAGTTTAGTTATGATGGGAGCTTCTCAGCGCCTCCCTATGAGATTTTCTGGTTTTGGAACAGAACACTGGATCAGAACTTTTTACCCATACTGTTATCGTTGTCCATGGAATTATAAAGAAGGCTTTGGGGGAAAGCGAGATAAATCCTGTAATTTAGAATGTTTAGAAATGGTTCGCCAACAAATAGAAATGTATACTACGGGAATGCCAATTGGTTGTATAATTGAACCTATGCAAGGTCCTGGAGGTCAAATTCCTGCTCCAGTTGACTTTTTAATGGGTTTAAAGGAAATTTGTCGAAATAATAATATTTTATTAATTTACGATGAGGCTCAAACCGGTTTTGGGCGTACTGGTAAAATGTTTGCAACTGAATGGTATGAATCCACTTATGGTAAAGATATCTCTCCTGATATAATGACCTTAACTAAAGCAGCTGCAGCGGGGATTCCCATTGGAATTACAGTAGCAAATCCTAAGTTGCGGAAATTAACAGAATTTGAGGAACATTCTACGTTTTCTTCGCCATCATTAGCAATGGCGGCATGTTTAGTTAATATTGAGATTTTACAAAAGCATAAAATCCCCGATAAAGTGGCAAAACTAGGAAATAAAATAACTAATTTTATTAAAGATCTTTCGGAAGAAATTCCAGAAATAGGTGATGTTAGGGGTCCTGGTTTATTTATTGGTGTGGAGTTCATTAAAGATGTTGATTCCCGTGAACCTCACAATGAATTATTGAACAAATTGATCCATATTGGATGGAAAAATGGAATCTTTTTTGGTGAACAAATGCAGATCATGTCTACGGCAGGTTATTATATTCAAAATACTTTAAAAGTTAAGCCACCCCTCATTATTAATGATGAAGATGCAGATATGATTTGCATACTTTTTGAAAAATCACTAAAGGAAGCAATAAAATCTCTTTAATAAGAGATTTCTATTTTTGTCCAATTCTCTATTTATATTCTGAATAGAATTATAAACTACAAAATATTTATCCCACATGAGAAAATGGTTAGTTTTGAGGTGAAATAATGTCAAAAAGGGATATCGCGTGGTATGAAGACCCAGATTTGAAAAATTTATATATAAAAGCAGCTAGCAATGCAATGCGTGGTTATCATGCCCCTATCGTTCATCCAAAAATTACATTTACCGGAACAAATAGCTTAAATGATTTAACGATATTACTTGGAGCGTATTTAACGGATGATGAAAAAAGAGTTTTAATTGTTGTTGATAGAGATATAAGGAAACTTGGGGAAAAGGTTGCTAAAAAATTGAAAGAATTGAGAAACATTGGTAGCAGAATTTTTGATAACGTCATCCCAGAGGTACCCTTAAATACAGTACGCGAGGCAGTAGCTATCTGTGAGGAATATGACCCGAAAGTTATCATTGCTGTTGGAGGGGGTTCAACGATGGATATGGCAAAAGTAATCATGATTTATTATGAAAAACCTGAAATTAATGTAAATACCATGATGGCGCCTTCTTATTTGGGTCTGCGAAAAAAAATATTTCTCTTATGCGCAATTCCAACGACTAGCGGAACAGGTGCCGAAGCTTCATTTAATGCTATGGTTACCAATACTGACAGAGTACCTCCGAAAAAAGTTGAAGTTCCATTATATGAAATATGCCCTGATTATGTAGTTTTACATTCTGACTTCACTAAGTCAATGCCACCATATTTAACTATGGGAACTGGAATGGATGCCCTTGCACATTGCATGGGTGCCTACGTTTTACAAGGAAGTACTGTATATACTGATATTCATAATCTAAAAGCAACAGAAATGATTTTGCATTGGTTACCTCGTGCTATAAAAAGAGGAAATGATTTGGAAGCACGGGAACAGATGCTCATGGCGGCTTTTATAGCAGGAGTAGGATTCATAAATACAAATGCTGCTGGAATTGAACATTCCTTAGGCCATTCTTTTGGTGGTATCTTCCACGTGCATCATGGTGTCTCAGTAGGTATTTTCTTAGCTGCTTCAATAGCATTTCAGTCTAAAGTGACAGACCGGTTCTATGATTTAGCTAAAATTTTTGGAATAGAAAAAGACGGAAAAACAAGAGATCAAATACTTAAAGAACTTTTAGAGGCACTGCAGTACTTTATGAAAAAAATTGGTGCTCCAATTTCCATTAAAGCACTTGAGAAAACTCAAATTTCTAAAGATGATATGAAAGCTAAGAAACAAGAATTGATTAATTATGCGTTTAATGATACATGTACCCTATTTTCTACTCGAAAATTAGATCCGCCGCAAATCTGGAAAATCTTCGAGGTTGCATATGAAAATAAAATAGAAGATTTAATGGAATTATATTATATGTAGGAGGGAAAAACTATTTCAGAAATGTTTGGATATAATGGAAAAATTGCTTATATTGATTTAGATTCTAAGAAAGTTGAAATAAAGGAACTTGATCCTAAAATCGCTGAAAACTATGTTGGTGGTGTTGGCTTATCTGCAAAACTCACTTACAACCTGTTATCTGATAAGGATTATGAAATATTAAAACAAAATCCGTACGCTTCTATCAATCCTCTTATTTTTGCTACTGGACCACTCACAGGTTCAATAACCCCTTCGAGCGGAAGATATTCAGTTGCTGGCATATCTCCACTTACCGGAGTATGGGGAGAATCAACCTCAGGAGGTCAATTTCCAATTGCTTTAAGAAGGAGTGGATTTGATGCCATCGTAATAACTGGAGATTCAGAGAAGCCTCTTTATTTGGCCATAATTAATGGAAATATAGAATTTAAGAGTGCTGAGAATATATGGGAGAAGACTACATATGAAACAATCGATGCTATAAAAAAGGAGCTCAATGATGAGAAGATTCGGGTCGCTTGTATTGGAAGGGGTGGAGAAAATAAAGTAAAATATGCTTGTATCATCAATGACGAAGGAAGGGCAGCAGGTAGATGTGGATTTGGAGCACTTATGGGCCATAGAAAACTAAAAGCTATCGCAATAAGGGGAATTAACAAAATAGATTATGCAGATATTGAGGAAATGAAAAAAACTGTAACTACAGCTAAACTAGGAATAGACGCCTCATTTGGTATACAGTTTCAATCCCATTATGGGACAGCATGTTATACTGATATAGGAATGGTCCTTGGAGATGTTCCTGCGTATTACTTCACCCAATCTGAATTTATCGCTGAAAAGTTGACAGGAAGAGCATTAAAAGAAAAATATCCTGTTTTTAATTATTATTGTGCGGGGTGTACTATAGGTTGTGGAAGAACCACAATTTATGAAAAAGATGGGAATGAATTAGAAATTGATGGTCCTGAATATGAAACACTTGCGGCATTTGGTCCACTATGCGGTAATTTTGAATGGGAGCCAATTATAGAAGCTAATCACGTATGTAATATTTATGGAATCGACACAATTTCGACGGGTGTTTCAATCGCGTTCTTAATCTATCTTGTCGAGAATAAAATTGCTATTGATAATATCAATAAACATCTTTCAGATATCAAACTAGAAGATATTAAATGGGGAAATGGTGATTTAATAGTAAAACTCGTAGAGAAAATTTCAAAAATTGAA
The DNA here is from genome assembly GCA_048887145.1 of Candidatus Hodarchaeota archaeon. Lineage (GTDB taxonomy): Archaea > Asgardarchaeota > Lokiarchaeia > Sigyniarchaeales > SOKP01 > SOKP01. The sequence continues at coordinate 10,949 of JBHLKA010000053.1, read as the reverse complement.
GGTATAGGGATAATATTATCTAAAGGAGTGAAAATCATGGCAGAGCAACTTGAAGTTGATCCTGAACTAGCTGCCCATGTTAAAGGACTGGAAATGCCTATGCATGATCCCAGAGCTTATAATGGTCAGGCACTTTCTTATATGACGTGTTGCTGTGGTGCTAGCCATGAAAAAGGAGAGTTTTATCAAATTGATGGGTGGGTAGCTAATATAACTGGCATAAAAAGAGCAGATAGATTTGATATAAACGGTAGAGAAAAAGATGTTATCAATATGCAAGATTTAGCTAACTTGTATGATTCCGCAGTCATTTGTAATAAACCTTACGTAAATATTCCTCACCTTACAAAATTATTTCAAGCGGCTACTGGATTTAAAAGTTTGGGAAACAAAAGAAAGATGTTAAAAGCAGGAGAGAGAGCTAATAATGTTAAACGATTAATTTCCTGTAAATTAGGAGTAACAAGAGACGATGATCACTTGACAATAATTAATAAGACTCCTATTCCATATGGAGGCACTGCTGGAAATAAACTTGAATTGGAGGAAAACCTTAAAAAGTATTATGAAATAAGGGGTTGGGAATGGAAAACTGGATGGCCAACAATCGAAAAATTAGAAGAACTAGGAATTTAATTCAAACTTTATTTAAAATCTTTATAATAAAAAAGTTATAAAGCACTCTCAATTTTATCTAATCATGGATGATTTTTCAATATATCTTCAACCGACTGAATTTTTTGATTTTGACAAAAAAATCGTTAAAAAGAAAGCCTTAGAAATCACAAAAGGTTTAGAAGCAGATAAAGAAAAAGCAATTGCCCTATTTTACTGGGTAAGAAATGAAATTAAATATAATATGGCAACGTATATACCTAGTATAAAATCAAATTTTAAAGCAAGTGTAACTTTACGCAGAAAAAATGGTTTCTGTGTTTCTAAATCCATTTTACTATCTTCATTTGCGAGAGCAGTTGGAATTCCTGCCCGAATTCATTTAGTAGATTTAATAAATCATAAAGTCTCCCAAAGAGTCATTGATTTTATGGGACATAACGTTATGTATTATCACGGATATAGTGAATTTTATTTGAATAATAGGTGGATAAAATTAACCCCTTCTTTTGATGAAGCTACAGCTATAAAAGGAGGTTTTCTCCCTATGGTTGAATTTGATGGGGAAAACGATGCGGTTTTTCCTCCTTATGATGATGATGGGAACCGTTTTGGTGAATATCTAAAAGATAGGGGAGTGCATGCAGATTTACCATTAGATGAAATTGATATTGTATTTGAGGAAAAATTTGAAAATTACGCAAGATATAAAAGAGGGCTCTCAATTAACTCAATGAAAGGAGAAGAAGTGTATAAATATAAAAAATAAATACAAAATTATAGCTAAAAATACGATCTAATTTTCTCAAATTTTAAAATCTTATTAAGTTTGGCTATTAACTAAATAATTAAGATGGTATAAAAATTTTTAATTAAATGCTAATTAACTATTAAATATAAAAATATCAATTTGGAAAGATCTAAGGAGATAAAAAAATGTCGCCTGTTGGAATTATTCTTTATGAGATAGATGAATCTTTTGGACCTAATGTAATTGCTGAATATTATTTATCCCACGAAAATAAAATTTCACCTGAAATTTTAAAAGAATTTACAGAGAATCATGTTGATAAAGATTTTTTGAACGCATCAGTACATATAAATGATTTAAGGTATTTTTCAAGTAAGATTGATGCAAAATCTATTGACAAAGATAATTTATTTATAGCTTTTATTCTAAAAGAAGAAGAAGATTTAGTATCATTAAAAAGCATTATCAAACAAATTTCTGAAAAAATAGTGCAAAACTTCTCTAAAGATAGAGCGAAAATGGAAGTTTTACTTAAAGATGAATTGAATTCTATCTTTTCACTAATGGAAAAATTAAAGGAACCTGCTTTAGTTAAGGATACTATAGATGAGAAAACTAAAAAGATGATTGATAGTGGTAAGCTTCAAGAAGCAAGAGAATTAATTAATCTTGGTGAGGAAATCCCTGAAAAGTTATCTGATGAAATTAAACTTGCAGAACAACTGCTACGCCAAAAAATGTATAAAAAAGCAATGAAAAGTTTTTTAAAAGCAGCAGAATTAGCAGAAATCATTCAAGAGACTGAAATTAAGTCTTTTCTGGAAAGCAAAGCAGAACAAGTTGAAAAATTCCCTGACTTTATGAAGGAGAAAGCAACATTACTTAGAGATATTGAGAAGCTCATTGAATTATTGCACCAAAATAAACTCCATTTATATCATGAACTAATTAAACCAGTAAATAAGTTAATTAACATATCAAATTCATTTGAAGAACAAGAATTATCTGAATCTTTAACCCTAATTTCTAATGAACTTAAAAGAGCCGACCAATTAGCAAAAGAATTATTCAGCATGGATAAAAAATTTAAAGATTTCTTCAAAAAGCTTTAATTAATATCTGAGAATTAAATATTAAAAAGTAGAAAAAAATATTTTCTAAACATTACCATTCTTAGTCTTCTGAAGTTGTTTCCTCCTCAGGGGGCTGGTAATCTCCTATATCTGGAAATATAACTTTTGCAATCTCCCATCCTTCCTTAGTAGGATAAGATAATGCATTAGCAATCAATTGTTCCCCTAAATCATTATTGATCTCTACTTTACGGATGTTGGGATTATTTTCTAATATCATTTCAAATTTAGCTCCACTACTTCCTGTTGGCACGATTAAAATTGCAGCATCAATGGCGTTTTCATCAATAGCATCTTTTAATCTTTTTGCTGCATAATAACCAGCAACACCCGCACTTCTATCAAATGTTTTTATTGATGGAATTTCTAATCCCCATTTTTTATCTTTTGTGTCAATTAAAGCTGCTAAAGTTTGGCTTCTTTTACCCAACTTGAATTTAAATTCCATTTGTGTTTTGAATTTTTTACCTTTTTCTTCACCTACTTTGATAATACTTTTTAGCGCAGCTCCAGCCACGGATGATGGATTAACATCTATTGCATATTCTTCTTCTGCCAAAATTTCTTCTATAGTTTTCTTAACTAATTGTCTTGGTTTTGAAAAATCGATTACCTCCTCTTCAGCTTCCATGGTTGGGGGTCTTGGGGAAGCAACTATTTCTGAACCAGCTTTCATTAATTCTTCTATAGTCATTTCTTCCATCACCACTTTATCAATGAATCTCCTACAGAGTTTTATTGAATTTCTTGGATTTCCTTGCGTCTTTTCAAAAATCATTTCTATTATTTTTTCATTTATCGGAAACAATGGATAAAGTGGAGGATTTAAATTATTATTGTCCCAAAAAGCCTCCATAGTCCTTGAATAGAAGATTTTCAAATCATTCAAGCTAAATGGTTTTAACTCTTGTTCAGGTTCCATTCTTGAACGTAATGGTGGATCTGCTATTTCTAAAATCCGAGGCCATATTTCTTTTAAAACAGCTATGGTAATTACTAGTCCTTTAACCTCATTATATAATCTTTTTAAAATTTCAAGAAATTTTTGCTCAGCTACTTCACCAAGCATACGATATGGTGATTCAAGTTCATCAAAATACAGAATAAGAACTCTATCTAAGTTATCTGTGATGATTTTTATCATAGCTAAACATACATCATCTTCCTCAACTACACTGTTGATTCCTAATTCATTCAATTCGTCATCTTCCAAATCTTCACCAAGTAACCATCTTTCTGCTAAAGCTTTTTTACTTTTATCTAGTTGGTATAATACTAATGCTTTTACACAATCTGCAAAAACACCAGGAAATTCTCGTATACCTTTCTGAATAACTTCATCAACTTTAGGTTTTTGAAAGATTCCTGCTTTCTTACCACCCCATTTATCCTTTACTAACTTTTCTGATACAACATCAAGAATTTCAGCACCTAATTCTTCAATCATGCAGGTATATACATGTAGTAAGACTCTAATACTTGCTGGAGGGCTAGGTACATAGACAATACTCCAATCTACAGGCTCTAATTGGCTAACTTCAATTTCTTCTTCTTCAGTAACTTGTTCTAACTTTTTTCTATTTTCTCGTTCTTTATCTTTAAAGGAATGATACGCGTGTGTTTTTCCCGTACCAGCTGATCCTAAAATAGGTATTAATCGTGATGATTTATCTCTATAAGTTTGGCGAACAAGCCGATAAACTTCACGATCAATATAGCTTCTTGGTCTTGCAATATCGATCCGGTCGGGAATATCCCCGCGTGATACGAAATTAGAAAAAGGTAATAAAGGCGCCTCTCTCAAAACATCAAGATAAAGTTCCTTCTCATCCTCATCTAAATCAGAATAAATAACAATCCACTCTCAAATATTTTTAATATTAAATTACTAAATTTTTATTTGGAATAACTTTATTAATCTAAACAATTTTTTCTAGAATATAAGCTATTAACTTTTTAACTTTATGTATTTATATTTAAATTCAAATTTAAAAATTTAATTGAACGTGATATCTACACATTTTAAGTGAGTTGTGAGTTTATGCCACCAAAAGATAGAAATGAAGACGAAGATGAGGAAGACGATTATGAGGATCCAATCGATCTTTTCAAATTATTTGGTGATCCAAAAAAAATTTTTAAAGACGTAGATATTAGTAAAGTTTTTAATTCAGAACAATTTCAACATATCTTTAAAGAAATTTTTAAGCAAATATCTAAAAGTTTACCAAAGGACCTACAAAAACTTTCTCCAGAAGAATTTACAAGAGAGATTTGGAAGAATCGTTCAAAATTTTTTAAAGAACCAATAATGTATGGCTTTAATATAACATCTGGACCAGATGGAAAACCTATTATTGATTCTTTTGGTACTATAAAGCCTGAATCTTACTCTGGCAAAACAAAGGTGAAAAAGAAAAGAGAACCATTAGTAGAAGTTAATCAAGATGAAGATCACCTTATAGTAATAGCAGAAATGCCAGGTGTTACCAGAGACGATATAGTATTAAAAGCAACAACACGTTCTTTAACAATATCAACTAAACCAGAATCAAAAAGACAATACTTCAAGGAATTAAAATTACCTACCGCAATCAATTCTGATTACGCTAAAGCACGATATGTTAATGGGATTCTTGAAATTAAATTAAAAAGAATTGATGAAATAACGACAAATATTGAAATTGGGGATTAAACCTTAATCCGAACTCTCTCTACCAACTTCTACCAAGAGAATATTCTTTAAAATTTTTTTGTCGTCATCTGCAGTCTCATTATGAGGCGTCAAAACTTTATAAATATATAAGTCCTCTCTGTGTCCGTGTGAAATAACTTTCTCCCACTGCATATTAATTGTTATCTTAACTTTATTTATTTAAAAAATTTGTGCTTTGTTATTTTTTAAAAAAAAAGTACGTGAAACGCATCTTTCACGATTAAACTGAAATATCTAAATATTTTTTAAATATATGCCTTCGTAATATCTTAATTTATTGATGGGTTTTAAATTTAATAAATTTCATTTTGAGATCTTGAATAAATTGTTGATTTAAAACTCCATTTTCTGAAAAAATTTGCTTGTATTTAAATCCTGCCCTCGATTTATGGCCTCCACCTGTAAACTCAATGGCAAAGTCTCGACAGTTAATGAATTCGCTCTTAATAATAATTTCATCAAACCTCGTGTCGATTCCTATGTATGCTCTTAATTTTGGAAATTTTTTTCCCAATAAATCAGTAATTTTTCCTCCACTGATTCTTGCGAACGAAATAGCTATCTCTCCAAAATTCTCAATATTAACGATATTTACATTTCTTAAAGCAAATATTGATTCTTCATTAAACCACTTTTTTAATTTCATTAGCTGTGCACTAAACCATTGTTCTTGAAAAGCACCTACCGATAATAGTGAAACTAATTTAATTTTTTCTTGATATTTACTTTCACCCCGGTTATAGCCAATAATTAATTGTAATTCATCAGCGAATTGAAACTTATTAGTTTTAAAGTCTGAATCCCTCGCTAATTCTGCGATTTTTAACGCAATTGAGTCATCTGGTAAGTAGTAATCTTTAACTATTTCAGCAGCACACCTTAAAGGGTCATTTATATAAAGATAAGTAAATTCGGTGATTTTTTCTTTAATCTCATTACTGACTAAGTGATGATCAAACCATAATATCTTACAATCATTATTTTTTGCTCCTTCCAATATTGGTAATAGTTCTTTAAAATCCTCATTAAAACCAATATCTGTAATAATTAATTGAGATGGGATATTATCTGAAATTAAAATATTTTTCAACTTTTCAACAAAATCCAAATAATGACTGAAATATTGTTTGAATTCTTGCTTTACTCCATTATAAAAGAAATCAAAATATCTTTTTATAATTGCTTGTGACCCTAACCCATCTAAATCATGTTCATGAGTTATTGAAACTATCATTTTAACTTAATAAAAATGAGGTTTATAAAAGTTTTAAATATGGCTTAACTTTCTCTTTTCCTTTTGAATCTTTAATAGCTTCTAAAATTCTCTTTGCTAACTTTTTCTTCTTTTGGAAGTATATTCTCATCCTTTCTTCCTTTGTTTTATCCGGATATCTTAGCTCTAAAGCAGGATCTCTCCTTGGACAGCCTCCCCTCCGCATACAACAATAAGAAAGTGATCCAAAACATACTATATCTGAGTTCCATTGATTTTCTTTAGAAAATTCCTCTTTAATCTTAATAAATTCCTGCGAAGTCATTCCGATCTCATCAAGAATTTGATCTCTCTTGCACTTAAAGCCAAATGTTAGTGAATACCCCGGTTTACAACAAAATGTCAATCCTCGATAATCACCATTCATACAAATATGAATTGGTGCATTTTTTCCCCATCCTGGAATGTCTCTAAGCTTTTCCGGATCTAATATCCCCATAATTAGAAATGAAAATTATTAACAGTTATATAAGAAAATAATTCCACAGATTTTAATCTTCCATTTTATGAAATCGTGCTTGAATTTAAAACAAAAAATAGAAATTGTAGATTAAGGAGGGCTCGGTGGGGGAATCGAACCCCCGTTTCCTCGAAAGGAGAAAAATTCCCTCAATCTCTAAGGATTCACAGTGGGGATTCTTGAATACTTTTCAAGACTCGTCCCCAATACTAACCACTATACGAACCGAGCCATCTTTTATAATCTAATATCTAAATACGAAAAAATATAATTCTTGTTAATAAAAAAATTTTATTTTATTTTCTTTATTTAATTCCTTCCTTAATACATTTTATCACATAATTTAAAAATTGATCAATAGCATCATCAAGAAGGCCAGAATTATTAACGATAAAATCTGCTTCTGGAAATTGTTGATTATTCCTTGCTCTTTCTATTCTTTCTTCCAACCTTTTACCTATCTCTCTAGTCCGTTCTTTAAGGCGTTTTAAGGTAATATCAAACGGAACTTCGATAAATATGACTTTTATATTTTCATACCCTTTTCTTGCTTCGGGAATTATAGTTCTGCTCACATTTACAGCTACAGGGTGACCATTTTTAAGCCTTTCATCAATTTCGATAGGTATTCCATAGTCTAGTCCATAAATATGCCATTTAAGAGCGAATTTTCCTTTTTTAGACATGATTCTGAACTCTTCGGGCGAAATCAAGATGTTTTCTTCAGTTTTGGATGGAGGTCGTGTGATATACCGTTTTGGAACATATAATTTATTTAGATCATTCGGATAATTCTTAACAGCTCCTTGTATTATTGAATCTTTTCCAGAGCCAGAATTTCCAACTACAAGAAATAGTATACCAGCGAATTTTTTTCTCATTATTATCATTTAGTCAAAGAGTTTTTATTTTTTTTATAATAAAATTAAAAAGAGTAATGAATAATTATTGATATTATACACTGCAAAAATTTTAAATTCATCTAAAAAGATGACAAACAGTAGTGATAAAGATCTTTTAGATATTTTGGATGTTAAAGAAAGTTATCAAAGATATATTGATGTTATTTATGAAATTTCTAAGAAAAAAAGAGGAGGTTGGGTCTCAAATAAAGAAATAGCTGAGGCCCTCGATGTTGAACCTGCATCCGTATCAGGAATGCTTGATAAACTAAAAAACAAAGGTTACATTAAATGGGAACCTAGAAAAGCCATACGACTTACTGAAGAAGGAAAAAACATTGCGATTCAATTAGATGAGATCCATGAACTATTAAGAACATTCTTTAAAAATGTGTTAAAAATTGAGGATAATCAACTAATTGAGAATGTAACGCACGAGGTTGAACACCATATTACCCAAGATGTAAAAAAATCTCTTAAGAAATTTCTTTCTAATTATTTGGAATAAATTTAATTAATATCATTCTTTCAATGATTTAATTATATAATTTATTAATATAGTAAAATGTCTCAAAACTTTAAAGAAAAAATTGAAATCGTTAATCAAAAATTTAAAGATTTTACCAACTTTATTGAATTAGAGGATTTTAGGTCCTTTCTTTTATTTACACTCACAAGTCAAGTACCAATGGATTTAATGGCTCAACTTGGATTAGGAGGAAGTAAAGATATAATTAGTTTACCTTATAGTCCAGAATATAAGATATACTTTCAAAAAATAAATCTCCTATCTGCTGGTGTAATGATAATTTACTGCAAAAGTGACCAGATTTTATCTGATAAATATCTCTTAGAAAAGGACCATGAGATTTTTAAAAAATATTTAAATTCTAATGAGATTGCTATAGCATTTAGGGGTAAAGAAAAGTTCTCTTTTCCTTTAATTAGTGATTGTAGTGCGTTAGATAATTCCAAATTGACAATAAAAGTTGATGATCTGTTCCATTCTATGGAATCATTTATCTCTTATTTACAACCCAATGTTGTTTTTGTAATTGATGGAAAAAATGAATCTGATCCTGATTTAATCTTTACTTTTAATATGATGCCTCAATTACCAGGAAGATTGGATGAAAATGTATTAAAAATCGATATTTACTTGGATTATGATCAGAAAACAAGGAATATTACATATATCAAGCGAGAGGAAGATTATTCTCTTAAATTTTTAAAAGATATTAAAGATGTTAGTCATTCAGAATTATATAAATCAGCATATTCTTTAGTATCGCATATCAAATCATTTAATAAACTCTATTAGATTAAAAGATCTTTAGAAATTTTTGTAGAAATTGTACTACAAATTATTCGTTATAAATTAAGCCATTAACACCATTAAAGGATTAATAGAACTGATTTATATATAATCCGAAAAGTTATATTTATTATTAAACCAATATAATGTAAATTTTTTATTTTTAATGTATTAAGGGTTGAAAAAAATGAAGATAATCACTATAAATCTACCTGAAAAATATTTAGCTGCCATTAAGACCTTAAATGATTTAGGTGTATATCCCTCAAGAAGTGAAGCAATTAGAATCGCTTTAAGAGATTTCCTGGAAGATGAATTGAAAATGTATGATGATTTAGATGATACGTGTTTTAAAGTGCTCTTAAAAAGTAGTTTAAATAATAAGAGATAAAAAAATTTTATTTTTTAACTTATATTTTTAATCAACGTCAACTTCAGCTTTGCATTTATTACAACGTTTCGCTCCTCTAAATAACGGATTTCCACAATCTGGACAGTGATATCTTTTCTCTTCCTCCTCCACAAATTTTTCTGTGCCATATTTTCTCCAAAATGGTATTGTGCGCATCATTACCTTCTTGGCAACAGGGATTGGAGAATTATTGATAAATTTACATGGAAACTCATCGCATTGATGGCATCCATCAACATTTTTTTCGCTACAACATTTTTTAATAGCACATGCTTTACATACTGGAAAAACAATTCCATCAGATAAACATCCTGTACAAGAAATCTCATCTACAGTTTTTGCGAAAGCCTTATAAACAGGAAATAATACTTGTTTAAATTTCATGTTATTATCTCTATGTGCAATATAAATTGAACAAACACCACAATATAATCCACATGGAGCTAAAAGTTCTTGTTTTACTTCAACCATAAAAAATCTTCATACTCCTAAATATTTATATTTAATTATTTCAGTTTGATACTTACTGTATATGAAACTAGGATAACGTTAAAAAAGATTCAAAATTTAGGAAATATTTGAAACTGCTTTAAATAAAGAAATTTAAAAAAAAATAGAATGGAATAATTATGGTTTAGGTGTGGTTTACCGAGAAGCCATTATTCTGAACCATTTCCTCCATTTCTATAGATTTGATTAAAGATTTCAACCATCCTGAATCTCCTGAATTTAATTGGGTTTCTCAACAATTTTCTACATCTAATGGAAGTTTTTCAAACCTCATTTTTTGACTAATAAACATTTATTATTTCATGAGGCCAGATTTCTTCGCCATCTTCAGTGATATAATTACTTTGTAGTATAAATACTCTCCCTTCTTCTCCGGGGGTATATTCAAATTCCCCAGCATAATCTGTGAATGTACCAGACGCATAAGCAATAAATATCAAGGATACCCACTCATATGGTTCTTCAAATAGATCAAACACGAAAGGTATCTCTTGATTAGGCTCAGGAACAATAAATTTGATTGTGGTAAAGAAATCCATCTCTAAGTTCTCAAGAACATCTTCAGGAAATGGTCCTCCACCAAAAAAGTCAAACCAATCTGATAAGCGATATAATGTTCTCGGACTGTTCTTTCCAAAGATGTAGACTGTAAGCTCGGCTCGCCCATCATCTAATATTTCCTGACGTATATAACCATAATATTGCCCTGTATCTTCAACACCAAAATTAGGCCGTACGATCCAACCTTCTGGGAGCAAATCCCAATTAGTTGTATATCCTAATACTACACGGGGATTATTTAATGTCCAATCGCTTAATGGTCTGTAGGTCACTCTTCTTTGATACCCATGTGCAGATACTA
>JBHLKA010000052.1:0-16738 GCA_048887145.1 Candidatus Hodarchaeota archaeon | reverse complement strand
TTAATTTTATATTTAAAAACGAAGAAATCATTACTGAATGTTTAAAAAATCATGGAGGGTTTTCTTTATTAGGAGAACAATATGGTCCATTTGAGAAAGGAAATAAATACAAATTGAAATACTTTTTAGCACTACCTTTTATTCAAAATGAGATTTTAAAACTCAGTTCTAGTGAAAAGTGTGATAATATTGATGTTCAGAGGTATGCTATAAGTGAACGTGATGATCAAAAATTAATCCATCAACTAAACATCTACTTTTTGAATAGAATTAAAGAATTTAAACATTTTATGGAAATTGAGGTTAAAAACAATCATAAACCTAAGGTTGATTTAGATAGATACAATTCTTACACAACAAATATCATTGATAGCAGATTATTAAAATTACTTAGATTATCTAAAGCAGAGTTATCCTTAGATGATGAAAAAAGACTTACTTATGCTGAGAAATTATTATATAGAAGACTATATGCTATTATTAAAGCTTGGAGAGCATTTTTCTTGTCAACAAACTAAAAAAAGGTTAATCAGAAAGTTATTTTCCTTGTTCCAAATTTTTTAAAGTAATTTTCTATTAATAATGCAATTTCTTTATTTGGATTTAACTTAGGTAAGATTTCGATGATGTTAGTCATAGCAAAATATTTTACTCCTTTTTCACTAACTAATTGCTCAACGGTCTTTCCATCATCTCTTATTTCATTTCTATTCGTTAAACTAATAGCAGAAATTACACTTATATTAAGTGTTTGTAGCTCTTCGATGCATTTTATTAATGAACCTCCAGTAGTAGTGACATCTTCAAGAATTACAACCTTACCTTTAGGTATTCCCAAATAAAATCTATCTTTTAATTCTCCATGACTTTTTGGTTTTCCTCTGCCCATTGATAATGTGAAATGCCCTGGTTTAAAATTTTGATTTTTAATTGCCCATTTAAATTGCGTAATAATACCTAATTTAGTAGCTCCTTCAGGGACACCATAAAAACAATCAGGAGCTAAGTGTAAATATTCTACAAATGATAATAAATAATCTGTTAATTTATCTATTAAGTAAACATCCTCAGAGATATTTCTCCAATTAACATAAAACGGGGATTTTCTGCCAGATTTAAGCGGAACTGGTTCTTTAAAAAATCCGATTACATTATTTTCAATAATAAAATCATAGAATTTTTCTTTTTCAGCTTCCCAATTCATCAAAAATCATACTACTCTTTTAAAAGTAAATAATCTTTTCTAATTTTTGCGTAATCTTGAGCAGTTATTTTTCCATCTAAAAATTCTTTTTCCTTCTGCCGCATGATTTTTCTCTTTCTAGCCAATTCTTTTCTCCTCTCTGCTTTCACGAATGTTTCTGAGATAAGTTTTGATAATTCTACTACCTTTTTGTTATTATTTTTTTCAAGATCAACAAGATACTTCTGTATAGGTTTTACCATTTCAATATTCTTTTTTGCAACCTCTAATATTCGAGTTAGAGATGCAATTATTTCTTCGTCATTTTCGCTATCTAATACACTGATTAAACGTGGAATTGCGATGTCCTTCATAATCTCATCAAGATAGCTTTCTATGTCTTTCTTAATTGTAGCATCTTCATATAAATCTAATTTTTTTTCTCTAATGTATTCTATAAATATTAGGGGTAATTCAACTGGCCATTCTTTCATTCTTTCTTTATCTACTAACTGAATTACTCCACCATCTTTTTTGCGAAATAATTTTATATCCAATCACCTGTGGTTAATTTTTCTGGTAAGTATTCATCTGTTAAAAATTTGAAACCATGCGATGCAAACGCTTGGATTTCAGCTTTCTCTCTTAATTTTATAGCAAGTTTTAGATCTGTTTCCCAGGCTTTATTTTTTTTTACAAAATCTTCCTTTAATAAGTCTTTTGTACGTTTTTCATCCTGTTTGTTCATCCTAATTCTTGCGGCTTTAGGAATTTGATATTTATCCAAATCTCTTGTTAAAACGCCTAAAAGTTTTATATTAGGTGTAGCAAGGAAGGGCGATTCATAGCTTAATCTTTTTGAGCCTCTTAGATAAACAGAATGAATGTAATGTCCATAAGGATCACTGTCAACTAAAGTAAAAGTAGGTAAATTTAATTCTTTATTTAATCTTTTTAAAAACATACGGGTAGCTACATTTCCTACACCCTGAGCAGTAAGTAAAATGCATGGATATTTCCGCCAAAATCTATCTTCTGCAAGTCTCATCATAGCAGCATTTTTCTCAATAACTAATATAAATTCAGCATCAGATTCTATTATTTCGATTTGATCCAGAAATGGCGATATAGTCCATCCCCCACTTCCTTGCGCCTCAAGATCTATGATATCAGTTCTGTCCCTTATTCTTAGTCTTCCCACACATGAACCTCTGGGAGCTGCGACTATATGTGTAGAATTTCTTGAGGTATACAACATCGTAGAAACATCTTCAATACTTTTATCGCTATTTTTTTGTTCACTAAATAAATTCACATCTGTATAAAACACTTCTCTTTTTGTAGCATGAAGATTTTCATTAAGTAGCTCAGTTACTACTTCAAGAACTCTCATTAAACGTGTAATATCAGCAACACTCGTAAGTGAATGAAATTGTTTTTCCATAATTTGTTTACCAAGCAATAATAAGTCATTTTCTTCATCCCAAATTATATTTGATGATGATCTAGAAGGTAATTCGATTGATGGTCTTCCAGTATTATAGATTTGTTGGATAATATCATCTGTAAGCTTATATATTCTGTCTAAAATATTATTTCTACTTAGATCTTCTATTTTAATTGTACTTTCTGGTTGCTCAAAATCTTTGATCTTCTGTCCTCTTTCTAAATATTCATGATATAATTCTTTTGTAGATTTTAAATCATATCTTCTATTAACCTTTTTTTTTGCCATTTTAGAATCACTTTAATTTCCAATGTTTTTTAGACTTGATTATATTTTCTTCAACTAACTCTTTTCTTACTAATTCTTTCATTTTAAGCTGTAAAAAACGAGCATCCATCATATCTTGGATTTTTAGTTTAAAAATAAGATGAGTAATTGGTTGCCAATCTTTATCAGATAAGGTGGTTAATATTTTTTCAGTGGTAATTATCGGTACTTCTAATTTTTTACTTTTTGGAGTTTTTTTGACTAATTTTTGAGGTTTAATCGAAACAGGTATTTCTTTTTCAATTTCTTTAGCAGATATTATTTCAGTTTCCTTAGAAAAGACCTCTTTTCCCTCAACTCTGATTTCTTTTTCACCTATTTCCTGTTGCTCGGCTTTCACTATTGCTTTATCTTTTATATCGATTATATCTTCTTTAGGTATAGATATTCTTGGTTTTACTCCTATAGCAGTCTTCATTAAATCTATTAAATCATCTCTATTCAATTGTTTCTTATATTTAGTTCCTCCTTTAGAAGCTATATTGTATACACTTTCTACAAATTGAGGTATATATTTCTCAATTAAACTTGCTCTTTTTTCTTTTTTATGTATCGCATGTTTTCTGTTAAGATATACTCGTAATCTCCTACCTATTGCTTCAAGACAATATTTAATTTCTTTAATTAAATCTTCGTCATCTGCTAAAGCATTTTTTGATTGTGATTTAAACATTAAATGCACATAAGGGCCAGAAACATTAATTAACAATTTAATTGGTCCCTTTGGAAGATTGTTATCATAAACATCTAGTTTGTAATTCTTCCAATTTACCGATTGAACTGCTTTAGTTATTGCACAATCAGCACTATCTCTTAATTTTGGAGTTCTATTCACAAACCTAGATAACACATCCCTTGATCGCTTGGGAGTATCTAATTTGTTAGCATCATTGCAATATGCTAACGCAGCTTCAACTACATACGCTAATCCTTTCCCACTAGTAGGGGATCTTGTTTCAGCAGATACAAAATCATCATCCTTAGTATAGTTCTCGATAAAATAATCAAATACATCTTGATAAGCAGTATCTTCACTTTCTTTTATATCTGTTAAAAGTTTTTGATTATTTTTTTTAAACTGGGTCAATTCAATATCATTTTGAATTGCTATATTCGCTAAAATTCTAGAATTTAACGTGATTAACTCTTGATTTCCAACTGAAATATTTCTGAGTATCTCATCACTCGCAGATGGGTTTTCTTTTATAATAGCTTTTCTTTTAGAATCAACAATCTCATCATTAATTTTTTCAATTTTTTCAATTGGATCTTCAAAATCATCAATATTTTCCGAAACTTTTATCCCAATCTCTTTAATTAAAGTATTCTCTAAAACTTGTTCTCCTACGGGTATTGCTGTATCAGTTGGAGGTGCCATATATTTTATAGATTTAAATGCATGGAATAAGGAATTAAATTGTTCAGTTGATAATTCTGTAGGTCTTCTTTTTGATAACTGAACTTCGCTAATTAAATCTTCAAAATCAGTCCTATTTTTAATTTTTTTTAGTTCTACTAATCCATTTTTATTTGCTTGAATAATCTGATTTAGCTTAACCTTTATTTTTTCTTTCTCTTTATTAGCAATATCTATATCTTTCATTAAATTTGTAATAGATTTTTCTATTTGCTTAATATCCTTCTTTGTCTCACTTTTTTCAATTTTAGTATTGTACTTCTTTATTTCCTCATTAATTTTCTCAAGATCTTTATTTAATGTATTATATTTGGCAATTAAATTCCAATAGTCTTCCTTTAATTGTTCAGAAGCTGCTTGATAGATTATTAATTTATCTCTTGGTTTAGTGGATTTTCCATAAACCCTCTTCTCAAACTTTAAATAATATATCGGATCACTTTTCTTTTCTAATTTGGTAAGATAACCTTCTTGAAGTATAAAAACGTTCAATTTGTCTTGCAAATCCCTTTCTGCAATTTTTATTATCTCTTTTGCGGTTCGAGGGCTTATTCTGACGAAATTTTCTTGTAGAAAAGCAGAAACTGTAAGATTCTCAGATTTTGTTAATAAATCTTGCAAATCTCCAATATTGGTTGAAGAAGGATGTGCTTTAGCATATTTAGGTTGTTTAGGGAAGGAAGATACCAATCTTCGATAAATATATTCTTCATCATATGGATCAATATAAATGAGCGTAACATGAGGATTCATTAAGGCAGTCTCTTTGATATATGTATCTACATAGCCCCTTATGTATTTAACATTTAAATAGTTTAATTTTACATACGTTCCATGAAGGAAAGGGCTGTCAACCTCAGAAGGATGAACTAAATATTTTTTTTCATTTTTAGATGTAGTAAAAAATTCTGACACTGTGGCATAAATCATGTCTGATGTTTTTGATACCCCGATAATTGGTTTTCCAGTTGTATTTTGGGCATCACTAAATGCACTTGGCGCTCCAAATCCCTGACTGCCTCTAGTTTGTTTTAATTCAACACTTTTAGAAGATGCTAAATATTTTCCAAATTTTCGTAAATCTGCTTTACTCATACCTATTCCATTATCAAAAATTTCGAAGGTATAATTCATTACGTTCTTTTGACTTAGTTCTGAGGTTAGGAAAGAAGGTGCTTCATATTCTCTTAATCTAATTATTACTATTGGTTCAATATCAACGATATTTGCAACTGGTTTAATTATTTCATTCATATCATCTGTTATTCTTCTTACTTCTTCTTCGACTTCTAATTGTGTTTTATCCACAATTTCTCCCGATTGTTCTTCTTTTTCCTCACTAAGAATTTCGCTTTCCTCTAGAGCTTTTGATTCACTTATTCCTACTTCCTGCATTAATGTTAACTTTGCTTCATTATTTAAAGGTTGAATTTCTTCATCTTCTTTTATTTCCTGAATTATTGATAGATTTTCTAAAGATAATTCTTGATCCAAAGAGAATTTAATTTTAGAATCTTCCTCATCTAATTCATTCCATTGAAATGACTCAATTGCATCTAGTGCATTATCTAAAAATTCGGCGACATATTGTGTATGCTTCCAATATCCAAATTCAAAACCAACCAATTGAGTTCTTTTTCTCATGAATTGAGCGATGGTACCTTGTGTAATCCTACCATCCTCTTCAGAAGTCATTTTTTCCTTCACCAATCATTTTTTCTATACATTAATACTCAAATTATATATAAATACTTACATATTCGTTAATTAATCAAAAAGTAATATTATTTAACCCTATAATTATAATATTCCGGGTTATTCATTCAAAATGCATTCTTTCTTTCATTTTGAAAAGAAATTGAATTATTATTTAAATATTTTCATATACTTAAAATTTTTAAAAAAGTAGTAAAAATAAATCTTACTTGGTTATTTTACGATAATTTTCTAAGGCAACATCCAAAATTCTTGAGGCAACATATCTTTTTGTAGATTTTTCAACATGCGTTATATGCTTTTCTTTATCAATTATATATACTTCATTATCTTTGCTGCTAAATCCAATATCATCTCTACCTATATCATTAGCAACTATTAATTCAATTTCAGATTTTAATAACCTTTTATATGCGCGATCTATTAATTGAGTTCTTGATACATTAGTTTCTGCTTTAAATCCGACGATATATGTTTTATAATTCTTTCTTCTGGCTTCATCAATAATTTTTGGAGTTAATCTCATATTCACTTGCAATTCCTTAACTTCATCAGATGAGATTTTTCCTTCGATACGTTCTATGGGTTTATAATCACTAATTGCTGCCGCTGAAATGAACATATCGTAGTCTTTGGAGGAAAGTTCAGTTTTAACAGCGTTAATAAAATCATCTGTTGTTTCCACATTTGTAGTATTTATATATTCAGGAATTTTCACCATACATTCACCTGCGATTAATAGTACATCTGCTCCCCTCGCTGCAGCTTCTTTGGCTAATTCGATACCCATTCGCCCTGAGGATCTATTTGACACAAATCTTACTTTATCAATTGGTTCTCTTGTAGGACCTGCGGTTATTAATACTTTCATTCCCTCATAATCCTTTTTAGCTATTAATAGATCAATGACACGGTCAATTATATCATCTAGCTTCGCAATTTTAGCTTTTCCTTCGGAAATTCTTGGTCCAAGGATATCTATACCGTACTTTTTTAATGTTGATATATTTTTTTCTAATATCGGATGAAACATACTTTCATGCATAGCTGGAACAATAACAATTGGTATTGAGGATCCAAATGCTGTTGAGACGATGGTTGTAACAGGCGTATCATCTATTCCATTTGCTATTTTTGATATAGTGTTTGCTGTAGCTGGACATACTAATATTAAATCTGCTTTTCCCGTAGCATTTGGTCTATATCCTGCCAATAAAACATGCTCCACTTCCCCTGTTAGTTTAGTGATTACAGGATTACCTGTTGCCCAATGCATCAATGATGGATCTATTAATTCGGTTGCTGCCCTGGATAATACACTAATTACTTCAGCACCCAACCGCATTAATTCTCTAGCTATTATAGGAGCATTTATTATTGCAACTGAACCAGTTAAACACATACATATTGTTTTTCCACGTAAGATTGTACCTTTTGTTTCAATTATATCTTTTGAGGGATGATGAAATTTCTCTTGCTTCATAATTTAACATCTACTAAAAGAGAGTATACATAATAAAATTTAATGTTTAATTTAAAAATAATGATAATAGTTCTATAATCCTATGCTAGCATATTATAGAGAAGAACCTTGAAGTAAGTAATAATCCCTTTTTTCACCGAACTTCTTGTCAAGTTAAATTAAATTCAAACAAATTATCTTGTATTTTGTTTTTAATTTCTTTTAACAGATTATTTAATGTATCCTCTGGTATATTTTCTAAATATTCAAACAAATCACTTTGAATTATTGGACTTAGCTTATTCATAAATCTTTCGATAATCTCATGCTTTTTCAAATATGAATTCTCATAGGTATGTAAATAAGTTCTATTAATTTTTTCCAACCATTTTTTTCCATTTTTCTCCAAAGTCTCTAAAATGTTTCTAGAACTTGTAGCATTAAAATTTTTGAACTCATTATGATATTTCTCTAGTTTTTCTTCAAAAAATCCAATGATATGGCTTTTATCTATTGAGGTTAAATTTGTATTAGAATTAAGAAATAAGATTATCATATATTCATCAAATAGAAAGTATAGCTGAATTTTAATATTAGAACCATAAATTTCGAGGTGTGATAAATTTTTAATATTAGTTTGTGTTGCAAAGACCTTAAATGAGCTAAAATACATTGATATCAGATCTAATTCTAACAAATTTTTAGTATCTTCAGTTATATACATTTTTATTGGTCCATAATTACACCCTTCTTTTGAATCATATTCTAAAACCAAAATTGTATTCCCATACTGATCTCCAACAATAATTCCTAATATTGGGGGTATTTCATTAAAATTTTTTGAATTAGAAGCAAATTTTATTATAGATTTTTCAGTAAAAGAGCTATATTTGTTAAAGTTATTGAATGGCTCTCTTATCGTCAATTATTTACACTTTTTTTCCTACATTGAGTATAATTCAATTTTAAATTTATTATTAAATAAAATAGATAGACTGTGTTAATTTTTGCTTAAGAGGATATATTTATATTTAAGTTTTGATAAATCTCATTTTGATTTGCTACTTTGCACCTAATTTTAATTTGAGCCTTATTATTTTGAAAAAGTATGTGTTTTTCTAATAGCTGATTTACGGCTTTAATATATTCTCCATTGCGGCCCACTGCAATAGCTCTATCCTCATAGGACAAAAATTTTATTGAGATTGATCTTTCATTTGAGATATTAGATACTTCAATTATAATATCATAAATAAAAATATCAGGGAAAAGGCTATAAAGAAGATGAATTAATGTGGATTGTTCTTTAATTATTGCTACTTTTTTGCATAAAATTCTTCTTAAATTGTACATATGCTTTTTAACTTCGTTATAAATAATTAGATCTTTATTTACAATAAAAAAAACGAATTGGTTAATAACGATAACGCATTTTGGATATATATTAGTTTTTTTAAAAAAGAAATCATACAATTTTAATTCAAAATTTGAGTATTTCCTTACAAAAGATAAAACTTGGTAAAAAACTAAGTCTTCTAAAATCGTGTATAGCACATTAAAAATTTTAAGAAATAAAGATTTAAACCACTAAATTTAATTTTAATTTTATAATTAGAATTACGATGTAAATGTTTATTTAATTAATAGAATTTTTAACATCTAATTTTAAATTTAATTTATTAGCAAATTTATTGATCTTATTAAAATAATCTTGATTTACCAGATTTTTACTACCTAAATTTAAGATTTGGGAAAGTTTTCGCCCATAATACGTTTTATGAAGGTTTGCTATGTCATATCGCAAATTTTCATCCTCTAAGGACTTATATATCGTTGATTTTTCAAATTCCTCTTTCCTAATTTTTATTATCTCATCTGAATATTTCATAAACGGAGTATTTTTCATTTTGTTTATTTTGAATACTTCAGTTGCTCCAAATTCTCTTTTAGTAAGAATTCTTTTAATCAAAGAATGAGTTTCATCCAAAAATTTTTTTCGAAATTGTTGTAGATTAATATCTTCTGAGAATAAATCCTTAATAATATCAGTGTAGGATAAATTTAAACCAGCTAATTCTGTTGTTAAATTTAATAAGGATATTATCTGATTAGTTTTTATTTCTGGATTTGTTTTTAACTCATTAAAAATATATTCTTTTTCTTGAGTTATGAAATTAAATAAAAATTCTCTAAAATTTTTTATAAATTGATTATAATTTGGAATAAATGATTTATTTTGATTGTTATATACAATTTCATCAGCTTCAAAAGGAGAAATCTTTTTATTTAAAACAAGTTTAATAACGGATAAGGGGTAATACCCTTCAATGAATTCCATACCACTAGAAACGCTATTGATTGCATCTTTAAATGAACATTTGGTTATTACATTTATAGTTTTAATTATATTCCCTTCAATTTTAACAGGATTTTTCTGACAATAACATAAATCAAAAGGTTTTAAGTCATGAAATAAAGGATTGTTTTGATCTGGAATTACAATTTGGGATCCATATGCATTAACTATATTTGCTTGACAAGGTTTACTAGCTAAATCCCATTCAATAATGATGATATTCTTAAAATCTGAGAATTTTTGGGAGATATCGTAACCATTTTCGATAAGTTTTGAAATTAAAGAAAATCCATCTATAGAATTAACGATATATTCTTCATCTTCACCCCAAAATTGATTTTTATAATAAAATATATCCGGATAATTATTTAAATCATCTAAAAACAATTCTTTAATTATAAAATAATTTATACCGATTTCAGAGGATTTGATTGTTGATTCATTTAACCCATAAAATCCAATATGTTTAATTATATAACTATAAACTGGAACTTTTAGATTCTCCTTGTTATGGGTGATTACATACGTATTCCTTTTCTTTCTGAAATCTACTTTTGTTTTTTTTAAGTTATGGTGTTCTGCAATAAGTTTTAAAAACGCAAACTTTCTTAAATAAACTTTTCTCTCTAATTCCCTTATTTCAGCCTTATATCTTTTATATTCCTCATAATAATCAGCTTTAGGAATATTAAATATCTCAAATTGGTTTTTCATTAATTTAATTTTTTCAATAACAGAAAAACTCTCGATCTCATTCAGGAAATAATTCAAAATTTCCTTATTAAACGATAAGTAATCTTTAGATGAAATTAGTTTTTCAAAAGAAGGTTTTAATTCAATTATTCTTTTCAGATTTTTCTTAATAAAAAATATAGAAAAATATCTCTCATTAAATTTATCAGATTTAGTCATTCTTATTAATTTATCAATTAAAGCCGATAATAATGAAAAGTCTTCAAATTGATATACATCAAGAATCTTGTCGATAAATTGAATAATTCGAAGTACATCAAAAAAATCATATTTCCATATAGCAGATAAAATAAGCTTAAATCCTTTATCAATGTAAGATCTATATTTTATCAAGTAATCTCCGAGATCATTTTCATAAGCAGACTTCAAGAACTCAAAAAATTCAATAAATAGGTTATTTTTTAGTGCAATTTTGAGATAATTTTCGATTATTGGCTCACATTCATATTGATTGATAATCGCTTTATTTAAATAACTCAAACCTTCAACGTAATTATCTCCATCTAAACAAGAATTTGCTAATATTAGGAAGTTATCACTTTTCTTTTTTGAACCATCTTCAGAAGTTAAGTTATATTTCTTGAGTTCCCTAAATATTTTTAGGGAAATTTTTTCTTTTAATATAAGTAATAATTTTAAAATATGGATGCAAATTTTATCACCTAATTCAGTGTGAATCAAAAAAGTTGGGCAATCGTGGAAGATTTCATAATTTTTTTCATCAATTATTAAATGAAATTCACGATCCTCATCTAGAATAATACATCTTATGTTAATTGGAGTTTCTTCAAAAGAAATTATATTTATCTTATTGGTGGGAAATTCTGATGATTTTTTATATAAATTTAATCCAAACTTATCTTTTAATAATTCAACTAAAGAATTATCTACCATAATCCTAAAATCTTGATTTTATAATTTCAGAAATTAATTTTGGAAATTCATTCCAATCCTTTACTGTGAGTAATTGGCCTCCTGCAGTTTTAACCATTTTTTCTGCTTCTTTTAAGTTATAAAATGTCTCAGGACAAATTAGAATGAAGTCTACGCCAAGCGAACGCATCACTCTCAATTCTTGCAATGACTCTCTTAGATCAAAAATTTCAGCATCAGTAAACAACACATTTAGCTTTTCACGTGAACTAGAATGTTCTTTAAATTGTTTATTTGCCCACTCAAGAGCACTCTGGATTCTTGTACCCCCACGAGCAGCCACAGAAAGTAGTTCGTCAGCTAATTTTTCTAAATCTACTTTTTCGTCCAATTCTTTTAAAACGTGAGTATCTGATTCAAAAAATGTAATTCCAAACTCATCTTTTCGCATCCCATAACACAACATAGTAATACAGATACTCATATATGCCAATTTATCACCAGACATTGAACCACTTATATCTAATTCAAAACAAGAAGATCGCAATCCCTTTGCTGTTTCATAAACATAAAAATCATCATAATCTATGTGATCGAGTTCTTTACCTTTCTCTAGTAAATTAAAAATTGTTTCTTCTAAATCTATATTTTCAAAATCATCACCTATCGTGTATGGTCTTACTATGTTTATTGGTATAGGACCCGTTGTAGCAGAACCTAAACGAGCTCTAGAATAGTATATACCTAATTCTATTAGCATCTTCTTAGCTAATTCCTTAACTTTTTGCTTTGTACGTTCTGGCAAATTTTTACGGTGTATAAACCATTGCTTTAGTAAATTCTCACCGCTACCCGCTGATAAGCAAGCAATAGTTTTTTCTTGTCCTTCATTTCCTCCAATTTGTTGAGCTGCTTTTAATGCGTCGTTTAAATTGAAATGTCCTAAAGCACCTAAAGCATCTCTATTATTGTTTGCCAATGCACTACTTATTAACTCTTTAATTCTGTCATAACTCAATTGATCTTGAATTTGATGCATTAAATTTGAGATTCTTTGGAAATCACCAGTATTTTTTTCAATCATCTTTTTTAATAGCTGGTAATTTGGTTCTATTAATTCAAAAATCTCTTCTTCAGCCATGTTTAGTTTCTTTCCAACATCTTTAATTGTTTCTGGTTCAGGATTTAAGCCAATTTTCCTAAAAAATTCTGTTGCATCTCTCAACTGATCTGATGTTTCACATACTTCCAGAGCTTGTTTCATTAGGTTAGACATTTGCTGTGCCATTTTTTGACTACAATGGATATTTGCACAACTATTTGTTAATTGTTGTAATCGATGGCAGAGCGATTTGAATGCCTCGTATTTTACTTTTTGATTCATCGCATCTTTTATAGCATTTTGAAGTGCTTGGTTAAATAAGGAATTCCAAGATTTATCCGCGAAAGCGCTTTTAGTTAAATTTTCAAGAGATAAATTCATTTCAGTATTTTGGTGTTGTTCCTGAAATTTATTTAATAGTTCCGCTCTAAGATTAGTACCAAAGTACTGATCTAAGGAATTAGCTAAATTGAAATTATGTTCAAACGATGAATTTTTTAAAGAATTATTTAATACTTTTTTTAGATTAAATTGAGGAGTTTCTCCCAAAGTCTTTGCCGCATTAAATAATTGATCTAAATTATTGATTTGATTTTGAAGTTGGTCCTTTAAATGTTGTAATTGGCTTTTAATATCTGGTTTCTCAATAGTATTATTTAGATATTTCATTGTTTGTAGAAGGTCATCAAATTTTTCGGTTTTGATTAAATTTTCTAATTCTTCAGTTATATCCTGATTATTAAGAGCTTTACTAGTGATCTTCTCCCATTCTCGAAAGGAATTCGATTGGATCAGATCATTTAAGCCCAATTCAACTCCTGCTTTTATATCATCTGGCTCCAATGAATTTATACGCTGTTCTAAACGTTTTTTAGCTTCTTCAATTAATTTTTCTAATGAAGAAATTTCCTCTTTATACAATTCTGAATCATCATTAAAAAAATGCATTGCTGATTTATATGGTTCTTTTTCTTTTTTCTGGTTTAAATCTTCAATGAATTCTTCTAATTCTATAATTGAATCCTTATCTATTGCTTTTGAAAGTTCAATCTCATCAATGAGTTCTTGGATTTGATCTAATTCAGATTTTAACTCATCACTTAAGATTTCATCTTCCTCTGATTCATTATTACCTGGAAAAAACGATTCCATCATATCTTTCTTATATTTTGGAAAAAGGATTTCAAAAGCAATGTCTTGCGCTAATTGCTGATTATCCGGAAAAGAAGTAACCTTACTTATTTCAATATAATCATTAGGAGTTATTTTCCCTTTTCGATAATATCGCGATAAAATTAATTTTGGAATAGAAAGGACTTGTCGTGAAGAAGGCATTTGAACTATATCAGGATGTTTTCTCATCTTCCTGATAAAATCAACAGCGAATTCACATGGATGTTCTGGAAATACACTCATTTAATGATTAACCTCTTATGCTCCTAATGTTTTATGAATTACATTTTCAATAATACTTTCAACCCTTATTCCAGGTTTGGGTTTAATACTTCCTAATAATACATATTTTGAGATCTCAGAGAGATATTCATATACAGATTGTCCTTCTTTTAATTTGCCTTCTTTTTCTAAAAACCGTCTTCTACCCAACATTTTAGCGATGGCTATTCCTGCTCTAATAGATGCTGGTACTTCAATGTCAATTTTATTTCTTCTTGTTTCATCGATTATTGAGTAAATCAACTCTAACTCTGACTCTTCGACAATAAAATGTTCAGGTAAATTAATTCTTATGATATCTAACTCTGTAGTTTTATCTGGATAGGTTAATTTAATCCAAACTTTAATTCTATCTTTCAAGGCTTCTGAAAGTCGATGTGTTCCAGATAATTCCTCTGGATTCATAGCAGAAATGAAGAAAAAATCGTTATCTGCTTTTATTCTGCCTAAATGGGGAATTCCGATTGAGGCTTCTTCTAAAGGTTCTAAAAGTGTATTTTGTGAATATTCTGTAGCTCGATTAATTTCATTTGCTAAAAAAGTCCCTCCTTCTAGCATTGCGCTTAATAATGGACCTGGATTAAATGCTTCAAGTACGAATCCCTTTTTTAAAGTTATAGCAGGATCAAAAGACCCAACAAAATGAGATGGTTTTATGCTTTCATCCATAGTCATCCAGTAAAAGCTTTTATTTTTGTTCTCCTTTGCTCTTAAACTCGCAAAATATCTACATAAAATTGTTTTACCAACACCAGGAGGACCAACTAGTGCGGGAAATAAACCAGTGGCCTCAGCATCCCTTAATAATTCTAAAGCTTTTCCGTATTGACCAGATAATACAATTTTAATATCTTCTTCTGAAATATCCTTGATAAGATGTTGACTAAATAGTTGTTCAAATCGTTCTTTATTTATCATACCAATTTCTCAAATGAATTATAGAGATAAATATCTAATCCTTTCTGGGAATATTAAGTTAATGATGATTTAAAACTTTGAAGTTAATAAATTAAAATAATTTTAATCCAGAAATAGAATAAGGAAAGCCTTTTTTAAGAATTTTCAACTCTTTAAATCTCATTTTAATTGATATTTTGTGCCTAATAATATCTGGTAATAATCAAGATTAACAAATATATTATTTTAAAAGATTTAATATTATAGGTAACTAAAAAAGGTTTAAAATAAAATTTGCACGAGAAAAATCATTACCAGAAATCAATAATTCGATATTTTAAATTAGAAAATCAATTAGATTTATTTATTTCATCTAAAAGAAATGAAAATAAGAAAAATAAAACTATAGTTGGGACGCCTCATCCTTTCTTAAAATGGGCAGGTGGGAAAAGACAATTAATTTCACAATTAGATAAATTTATTCCCCTTGACTATAATAAATATATCGAACCATTTGTGGGAGGGGGAGCACTATTTTTTTATCTACTACCATCAAATGCTATTTTAATAGATAATAATCTAGAACTAATTAATTGTTATAGAGTTATAAAAGAAAATGTCGATGATTTAATATTATCTTTGGAAAAGCATAAATATGAAAAAGAGTACTATTATAAAATTCGCGCTATGGACCGTAATCCTCAAATATATATGAATCTATCTGATATTGAGAAAGCTTCAAGAACAATATTTCTGAATAAGGCGGGATACAATGGTCTATATAGAGTTAATAGTAAAGGTTTTTTTAATGTACCATTTGGAAGGCATAAAAACCCAAATATATGTGATAAAGAAAACTTAAAAGCTGTACATAAAGTTTTAAAAAATATAAAAATTTTTCATGGTTCCTTTGAATTATGTCTAAATTATGCTGAGAAGGATGATTTTATTTATTTGGATCCGCCTTATTATCCTCTTTCAGATACGGCCTTGTTTACAAGTTATACTAAACAAGATTTTGGAAAAGAATCCCAAATAAAATTATACGAACTTTTTAAAGAATTGGATAAAAAGGGATGCCAATTGTTATTAAGTAATTCTTACTGTGATTTTATATTAGATTTATATAAAGATTTCAGGATTATTACTTTAAAAGCCAAAAGAGCTATTAATTCTATTTCTTCTAAAAGAGGAGTAATAAATGAAGTGCTAATTATGAATTAAAAAATTTCCTCGAAATATTTTTTAGTCTATAAATTTATAATTTAAATCATTGTACTTATTATTATTAAATAATTCTTATTTTAATGACTAAAAATGCAGTTAAAACAGACATCTCATCAAAATTTTGATGATAGAATCCTTAAAATGAAAAATAAAGTGGTTACAGCTCCACACGAAGTATGTATCGAGAGAGCAAAATTATTCACTGATTCGTATAAAAAAACTAAGGGGGAAAATCCTGTTATTCGCTTTGCAAAAGCAATGGAAAATTTATTATTGAATATGACCATAGAAATTTGGGAAGACGAGTTAATTGTAGGAAATCAATGTAAGAAGTTTTTTGGAACTCCATTATATCCTGAAATAAATGTTGAATTTCTAGAACAGGATGTGGATACTTTTGAAAATCGCCTTGCGCAAAAAATGTATATTTCAGACGAGGAAAAACGAATTTTTAAGGAAGAAATTTTACCTTTTTGGAAAGGTGAGGAAAGTACTTTAAAAGAGCGCTTTTTAGAAAGTTTAG
>JBHLKA010000051.1:0-17123 GCA_048887145.1 Candidatus Hodarchaeota archaeon | reverse complement strand
GCAGCTGCAACAGTAATTCCAACCTTATTTCCTATCCGCTCAACCATAACTTTTACATCTTCACCAGAACCCTTACATTCATCCTTAAATTTATCCGAATTTATAAGTCTTTCAGCTTCAAGTGCAATCTTTTCTGCATCCGAATAAGGAGCATAACCAACACCAAAACTAGTGTCATTTGCTAATGGTACTTCTTCAGAATGATGAGATTCATCAAAAACTCCAGTTAAATCTGTAGAACCCGGGCGAACAGCATAATCAAATTGAATATCCTTTTCGAGATTAAGATTTCTGAAAATACTGGATAATACCTTTCTTTGCGTTTCTATACAAATTGTTGCGACGGGGATGTAATCCAACTTAGTTTCTGTTCCACATTCTCTTAGGATTTGATTTATAGCTCTCCCTACTATTAAGAAATATTGAGGCTGAATAATCATCCCCCCTCCGAACTCTGGTTTAGCCACTCCACCAACTAGGGCTGCTTTGTCTACATTATGATGATATACTCTATCAAAATTCTCCAAATAGTATTTACAAAGAGCTCTGGAACATGCATCTGCTACAGCATCACAAACTGTATCAGGGTGCCCAATACCTTTCCTTTCACAGATTTCAGGGAAATCCGAGTGTTCAATAGCAAATTTTAAGTCTAATTGATTAATTTTCAACATTTTCAATAACCAACTTCTTAATCATATAAACAGTTATTTAATGTATGAATCTTAATTAATAATAGAATAAAATAATTATTAAAAATAAAATGCATTTAAAGCATAATATATGCTTTAAAATTATAGTAAAAAACTTTTTGCATTGAGGAGATATTAATTTTACCAGATTTTGCATCACTAAAATATTTAAGAAAAAGTTTAAATTTCAGTCAAAAGGAATTAGGAGATAAATTAGGTATACCTCAGTCAACTATATCAAGAATCGAAAATGGAACAATGGATCCCCCATATTCCAAGTTTAAGAGAATTTATGAATTTTTAGAAATAGAAAGCCGAAAAAAAAAGCAAGCCAAAATGACTGCTAGA
The DNA here is from genome assembly GCA_048887145.1 of Candidatus Hodarchaeota archaeon. Classification (GTDB taxonomy): domain Archaea; phylum Asgardarchaeota; class Lokiarchaeia; order Sigyniarchaeales; family SOKP01; genus SOKP01. The sequence goes on along the minus strand of JBHLKA010000051.1, from coordinate 16,083 downwards.
GATATTATGACAGATAATATTATCTCAATAAAACCTAAATCATCTATAAAAGAAGCTATAGAACTAATGTATGACAATGATATATCACAACTACCAATTATAGAAAAAGGGCAAAACGTTGGCAGTATTACTTCTAAAAAAATTCAGAAAGAGATAACAGATAAACCAGAAATTATTAATGCCGATATATTTCTTATAAAAGAATTACCTTTTCCAGAGGTTGAAGTTGATTGGGACGCAAAAGATATTTCAAATCTACTTGTCAATTATCCTGCTGTGTTAGTAAAAAGACGTGATTCTTATATTGGAATTATAACAGATTCAGACTTTCTTAAACTTACAACTAAATGAGAAAAACTAAATTTAGCAATTTAAAACATTAAATTTCGTTATAGAATTAAATTAATTAGTGTCAAATGCATAATCTAAATAATCATAAAAATTTTTATTTCAGTTTAATTTTAAACTAATGGGATTTAATGACCGATACAATACTCAGAAAGATTGATGAAGTATTAAAGCAAGCTAATTTTGAAACATTATTATTAGATAAATTTTGTAATAAAAAGAATAAATTTTGTTTTGATATTTTAGTGAAAAAAGAAAATTCTATATTTAGTGTAAAAATTTTTCCAAATATTGATAATTTAAGCCCAGAAATTATAAATGACATCAAATCCTTGTCACTATTATTGAAATCCAAACCTTTACTAATTGGAATCAGAAATAGATATCAAAAGTTAGAGGATAATACTATTTATATTAGAGAGGGATTACCTTTTATATCATTCAATACATTAGAAAATATTTTAACTAGAAATATATATCCTCACCTTCTAGCAAGGAGGGGCGGAGGAGTAATATTTTTAGATGGAAATTTAATGAAAGAAATAAGGGAAAATAAAATAATAAGCAGAAAAGAATTATCTGAGAAGTTGGGAGTTGCCAAAAGAACTATTTACTCCTATGAAAATGAAACTATGCGTCCTTCTGAAAAAATTGCTGAAAAAATATCATCTATTTTAAATAGTAGTGATATCTTTAAAAAAATAAATATATTTGACTGGTCATTTAAATTTGAATTAGAACAAAAAGAAAACATCGAAGAGAGTGATTTGTCACCTTTCGAACATCATATTCATGAAATTATTCAAGATATTGGTATTTATTCATATTGGTATAAAAAGGGGCCAACCCCTTTCAAATTATCTTTATATTCGGATATGCACAAAAAAGTGCAGAAACATAATTTCTATCCGATTTTCTCTGGAATATCTGAAGAGCAAAAAAAAATAAATGCTCCTAATATCAGATGTTTAAGAACGTTTACTAAATTGTTTCATAAAAATGCTCTGTTCATCATTAATAACGATGTTAAAATCTCAGAAGGTCTAAAAAAAGAAAAAATACCAATTGTTAGAATAAAAGATTTAGAAGAAATTGATGATGAAGAGGAATTCATTGAACTCATCCAACAATCATAACATAAGTTATGAACTAATATGTGGTATAGATGAGGCTGGTAGAATATAAATCAATTCGACTTATATGCTGACAGGGCCCGTCTTAGGACCAATGGTTATATGTGGGGTTTGTTTTACTAAACAAAAATTAGATTTTTTACATGAAATTGGAGTTAAAGATTCTAAGAAGCTTTCTCCAACAAAAAGACATGAATTAGCGAAAATTATTATAAAAAATTGTCATTCCCATAAAATTGAAATTATTGATGTAAAAGAAATTGATAATAGAGAAAGTCATAGGATTTCAATGAATAAACTTGAAGTGCTCAAATTTGCTGAATTAATTAACGAATTAAAACCCAATGTAGTAATATTAGATGCGGCTGATGTTAAAGAAGAAAGGTTTGGAGCCTCAATAAAAAAATTATTAGATTATTTTCCTAAAAAAATTATCTCTAAACATAAAGCAGATGATATTTTTCCAATAGTTTCAGCTAGTTCCATAATTGCTAAAGATACTAGGGATAATTTAATTAAAGTTTTAAAAAGAAAATATGGAGATTTTGGTTCAGGATACCCCTCTGATACAAAAACAATTACTTTTTTAAGAGAATGGATAATAAATCATAAAGAACCCCCCTTTTTTGCAAGAAAAACGTGGGATACGACAAAAAGATTATTGGATGAAATCTTATATCATAAGAAGATAACTGATTACTATAGTTAATTTATGATTTAATTATCAAAATAATATGATTCGCAGCATATTTATGAATATTTAAACTTTCAATTATTTCATAACCCGCATTCTTAATTATTTTCTTCTCTTTAGTATAAGTCTTTTCTGTTTTTTGTACGCTATTAATCGATTGAGATTTTATTGCAAATATTAATGTCCCTTCATCTTTCAAATAATACTTACAATTTGAGATTGCTATTTCAGCCTGATTGGGTTGTGCTACATCTTGATATATCAAATCAATTTCAGTAAAAATAGATTTTGCATAATTTTCTGGAAAATTAGCATCTCCTATAATTGGAATTACATTTTTTCTATTTGAGATATTTTGGATAAGTTGTCTTACACTTCTATGTGATATATCCACTCCATAAATAATACCTTTGTATGCAATATCTGAAAGGTGAGAAATTGTAGTTCCCGATGATGCTCCCAAATATAAACATTTTAAATTACTTTTTAAGAAATCAAAGCTAGGATTTTCTAATAATAAAGCTGCTAATTTACTTCGATAAGGATCCCATTCTCTATATTCTATATTTTTGTAAGTTATCAATCTTTCTCCATAGATTCTTTTACCAGGGATCAGATTCTTAGTGTATAGTTTCAAACTACTAGGATGTCCAGAAATGAATATATTCGAATATTTTGGATGGGCCCTAATTTCAATATTATTCAACTTGTCAATTCCTCGATGAATTATCTAATCTTTCTTTTTGTCTTTATAACTTGATTATTAGGTTTTTTAGGATACTTCCTTTCAATTTCATTGATTTTTTCTTCAATTTCAGTTGAAAGTAAATCTGCTACAAAATCACCTTTGAAATAGTCTACTTTTGCAGCAATACTAATTTTACCAGCTATTAATCTGGCGATTTTTCCTCTATTCCACGCTTTACTACCTCTTATTAAATTCCATTGATATATTAGACCATGTTTAGGTCTTTTTTCACCTGTTTTAAGAAATCGATATAGCGCTTTTTCTGCTCCTAATATTTGTATTCGAGAAGCTGGCATATAAGCTAATCTCTTTAAGCTACCTGCTTTTGCAATTAATTTAGCCCCAATTAAGCCACCGACTATTGCATTTAAATTAGGTGCTGTCTGTAACATTAGATTTTCTAAATATTCCTCCAATTTGCTTCTAAATTGGTCAAGCTTTAATATTTGTTCTGCAAAATTTTGAACTACATCTACTTCAATTTGTGCTCCCATCGATTTTGAAGCTAATTTTTCAAGCAACTCAATACGTTTTTCTTTGAATTCAAAATTACTTTTTATTTTATCAACCGTAAAATTTTTTCGATCGCCTAAAATGTAAATTAATTTGGCAATAATTATATTATCTTCAATTAATTTATCGGTTAATTCTGGAAAATGTAATCCATACCATTCTCTAAGTCGATTGGAATATAAACTAATTGATTTTTTAATGGTATCTATGCTATCAATAGTACGGATAACAATTATGTCGTTTTGAGTACCTATTACACTCACTTGCTTTCTAACTAATTCTTCCTCAAGAATTTTAACTCTTGAAAGAAGATCCACATCAGAAATATTAATACCTATTTTCTTTAAATTTTGACCTAAGTTAAAACGAAAGGCTTTAAATTCGGAAGCATTAGTATTTAAACTAGTTTCTAGCTTTAAATGTTGAGAAGTCAAGCTTTCTAGTTTTCTATTATCAAATATAAAATGATTAAATCCAGAATCTTTTAAGTCAACAATAAATATTTCATAGTCTTTTAAAATAATACCTTTATCTAGCGATTGATAAAATGTAATAATTTTTTGGTCATCATCATCAAAATTTATATAATTTAAGATCGTTCCTGTCTCATCAACAGCAAATATACCTATTAACGTATCTATTATAAAGCATATCATTTTTCTTTTACTATCTGCTGTAAATTTTCTTAAATAATAATAATAATATTTCCTTAAGTTATAATAGTAATGCTTGAAATTAATATTTCTGGTTTGAAATTAAAATCTCCTATTATTTTGGCGTCTGGTATTTTAGGAGTTTCATGTTCTACCATGAAAAGAGTAATTAACTCTGGAGCTGGAGCTGTAACTACCAAATCAATTGGTCCCAAACCTAGAATAGGTTTTAAAAATCCCTCTATTATTGAAGTTTATCCTGGGACATTTTTAAATAGCGTTGGTTTAGGAAATCCTGGAATTGACGATTTTGTTTCTGAAATTAAAGAAATTAAAAAATATAATTTCCCTTTGATTGTAAGTGTATTCGGTGACAATAATGAATCATATTTGGAGGTTGCTTTAAAAGCAGAAAATGCGGGAGCTGATGCATTAGAAATTAATATTTCTTGCCCACACGCAGAAATCTCTTGTATAGGAATCAGTAAGGATTTGACCCAATCAGTTGTTACAGAGTTAAAAAAAAAAATTAAAATACCAATATTTGTTAAATTAAATCCAAATGTGACAGATATTTGTGAAATAGCATTAGCATGTGAAAAAGCTGGAGCTGATGCTGTAGTTGCTATTAATACTTTAGTAGCTATGACTATTGATGTTAATGTTAAAAGACCAATATTATCACATGGAAGTGGGGGACTTTCTGGAAGAGCAATACATCCAATTGCTATAAAAAAAGTGTATGATCTCTATAAAGTACTAAAAATTCCAATTATTGGTTGTGGAGGGATCTATGATTGGAAAGATGTTGTTGAATTCTTCTTAGCTGGAGCATCTGCAGTTCAAATTGGAACAGCCTTATACCAAGGTTTTGATATAATCTCAGAAATTAACTATAAGCTCATTAAATACTTAGAAGAAAAAGATTATTATTCAATATTAGACATAAAAGGTTTAGCTCATCAATATAACGTTCAGGAGGTACCTGATTTTGACTGAAAACACAATACAAACAGTTAGAATCAAAAAAATTATTAATGAATGTGAAGGTATTAAGACCATCCAATTTAATTTGAAAGAGATCAATTCTTTCAATTATAATCCTCCTAAAGCCGGACAATTCGTAATGATCTGGGTTCCTGGCGTTGACGAAGTTCCAATGTCTCTATCTGGTTGTGATGATGATGGAAATTGGACAATAACGGTTAAAAGTGTAGGAGAATGCACAAAAGCAATTCATAATTTAAACGTAGGAGATTTCATAGGAGTAAGAGGTCCGCTAGGTAACTATTTTGAATTTCCAAAAGATCAATTAAAAGTCTCAATTTTAATTGGTGGAGGATTTGGAATTGCTCCCCTGAAGTATCTTGCTTCTGATTTAAATAAAAGAAAATTTAAAACAATTATTATTGAAGGAGCGAAAATTGGAGAAGAACTGCTTTTTATTAATGACTTTAAGACTTTAGATAATGAATATTCAGAAATTTTTTTTTGTACTGATGATGGAAGTTATGGAGTAAAAGGTACGGCCTCTGATACGTTGGAAAATTTAATTCAAAACTATACAAAATCCGATTTGTCTAATTTAATTATATATTCCTGCGGGCCTGAAGAGATGCTCTATAGCATATTCCAGATTTGTAAGAAATATAGCCTTAAATTACAAGTTAGTTTAGAAAGAATTATGAGATGTGGTTGTGGTATTTGCGGTTTATGCGCAGTTGACCCTTTAGGATTACTTGTTTGTAAAGATGGACCGATATTTAATATAAATACATTAAAAGATATGGATGATTTTGGAAAATATAAGAGAAATTTCACTGGTAAAAAAATTACTATTTAATCATTGATTTTAAAATCAAAAAATTTATCCTTCAATAAAAACTACATTACTTACATGATTGAAGACCTTAATAAGTCTGGGAAGCTAGAAAAAGTATCAAGAGAAATAATTAAATATTTAATTAAAAATCCTCAAATTTCACGTCAAAAGATTACAAATATTAAGGGTAGAATTGGAAAAAAATACAAACTTGATAAAGTTATTAAGAATGCTACCGTTCTAAATTTTGCTGCTCCTGAAGAGAAGAAAATTATTATTCAAATCCTAAAAAGAAGAACAACAAGAACAATCTCAGGAGTATCTGTAATAGCAATCATGACTAAACCGCTTCCGTGTCCAGGTACGTGTATTTATTGCCCAGGTCAAGATTCACAGCCTAATCAAAAAGTAGCTCAATCATATACAGGCCAAGAACCTGCAGCAATGAGATCTATTCATAATAATTATGATCCATTTAAACAAATTCGGAGTAGAATTCAGGATTTAGAAGCAATTGGTCATACTGTTGATAAAATTGAATTAATCATTATGGGAGGTACTTTTTTATCTACAAATTTAAATTACCAAAATAAATTTATCAAAGGTGCATATGAAGGAATAATTAATAAAAGTACCAATACTTTAGACCAAGCAAAAAGATTAGCAGAGAAATCCAAAAGGAGATTAATAGGTTTAACAATTGAAACAAGACCTGATTACTGTAAAGAGGAACAAGTGGACATAATGCTGAATTTTGGGGCTACGAGAGTTGAAATAGGAGTACAAACAGTTTTTAATGAAATATATGAATTAGTAAAAAGAGGTCACACAATAAAAGACACCACTGAAGCTATTAGGATAGCTAAAGATGCAGGTTTGAAAGTCAATGCTCATTTAATGCCTAACTTACCCGGTTCTGATTATTCGAATGATATTGAAACCTTCAATATTTTATTTTCTAATCCAGATTTTCGACCAGATATGCTTAAAATTTATCCTTGTTTAGTTATAAAGGGTACTGAATTATATAATTGGTGGAAAAATGGAAAATATACTCCATATTCAGATGAAAAATTAATTGATTTAATAGCTAATGTCAAGGAGAAACTACCTCCTTATGTCCGAATTCAAAGGATTATGAGAGATATTCCTGCACGGTTAATAGAAGCAGGCTGTAAAAAAAGCAACCTAAGACAATTAGTACAAGAAAGACTAGCAGAACTTAATTATAAATGTAATTGCATTAGATGTCGAGAATTTGGTATTTCTAAGGGAATAAATGCTCTAGATGATAAATCTCTTGAGAATGTTTTATTATATAGAATTGATTATGAAGCCTCTCAGGGTAAAGAAATCTTTTTATCTTATGAAAATAAAGAAAAAAATTATCTAGTAGGATACTTAAGACTAAGAAAACCTTCGAAATTTGCTCATAGACCTGAATTAAATGATGGAAAGACAATGATAGTTAGAGAAATTAAAGTTGTTGGTGAATTAGTTCCAAAAGATTTAAAGCCAAACCATGATGCTCAAATTCAGCATCGAGGATTTGGAAAATTGTTAATGCAGAATGCTGAAAGAATTTCCTCTCAAGAATTCAATGTTAATAAATTGGCAGTTATAAGTGGAATTGGAGCAAGAGATTGGTTTTATAATTTAGGATATAAAATCGATGGCCCTTATGTTTCAAAAACCTTAAAGTGATTAAATAAATTGCTCAATCCATGAAAAAGACTCTAGATTTCGCCCTTTTACCCTAAATCTTTTAGTTAGACCTTATTGGCAGGAGTCTCCCATCAAAAAAGATTTTTACTACTTCCAAGTTTTGACTAAGTTTTATTACTTCAACTTCATTTATAAATTAGTATGATATATAAAAAACTCAACTATATCATTTTATTTTTTTTATTCTTTGAAAATATTGACTTTAAAGATTTTTTAGAAATACATTTTAACAATAATAACAATTGGGATTGGATTTTAACCTTAATTGGAATGGTATTTTAAATAATTTGATTTTTATAGATAATTAGTTTTAATAACTCAAATAAAACAAATTATGATAAACTGATTAAATTGTATTTCCAAAAATAAAAGTGAATCAACTTCTTTAAAATACATTTAAAATTGATATTTCTTTTAATAATTTTATATATAATATGAATCTACTAAAAGATTGTTATGACTTCAAAAAAATTTTTATCTAACAAAAAAACAGCTCAACAAACCATATCAATTTCCCCAGCGTTAAAAGAGTGGATTGAGAGATATGTAAATGTGAATAGGAAAAAAAATCCCAAAGATTCTAGATTCAATAGTATCTCCTCTTTTTACAATTATATTATGGAAAAGAATATGGAAATCCTTGAACATGGTAAAGTACTTGATGATCTTAAGAGATTTGTTGATAGTAAAACTAGAAATTTCTTTGACCGCATCACTTTCAGAGGTGTGCTTCCATTTCATGAAGATATGGTTAGAACACATAGATATACCCACTTGAATTTTAAAAGGATGATGAGTTTTCTATTTGCTGTGAGAAATTTGTATCTTGAAGGAGTAGAGCCCAATGATTACAATAAACTTGTAGAAAATTTTCAAATACTGAAAAATTTTTTCATAGAAAATAATATCGCAAAAGAAACTCAGCTAGAACTCGTTACTGAGGGAGATTCAAGATATCCAAAAGCTATATTTGAATTCATTGGTAACTATAAAAATTTATTCTGGGAAAATTGTAAATTAAATGCTGCTGTATTTGGGATAATAGGAGCAAAAATTACTGAAGTTATTTATTCAGATAACGATTTATATTGTAGATTTAACCTTGATAGTACTGATTTAATCTTTAGGAAAGATTTAGCTAAAAAAGAGCGGATTAAATTAGTAAATGATAATATGAATCTTTTAATAAATTATAAAAAAATCATTAATGATAAAGACTTCTATTTATGGATGAAATTGGCTGAAGATAAAGGGATTTATATTAGTTTTAATAATAAGGATACACAGAAACGATGGTTAGAATTAATATGTGATGAAATAAAGGAGTTCGGGGAAGCGAGTGGCATTTCATTAGATCTTCTAAAACTTTTTGAAAGATTACATTGGATTGATATAGAGAGCGAAAAAGATTTAAGTTTTAGATTCAGATTATCAGAAAAAAAAAATCATGAAGAACTACAATTTCTTCTAAATCTACTTTCAAAATATTCAAAAGTAAGTGAATTAAATGGAATATACAATTTAGAAAAAATTGTTGTATAATAGCTTCATAATATTAATTAACAAATTTGTAGATTTAACGTTATCAGAATTTATTTAATTAGTTTATTATTATAATGATTATAATTTTAAAGTAATATATTTAAATAAAATATCATGGTTATTAAATTACTCAATAATCTTGTGCGAGAAAAACCACATATTTCGATTAAGGTACCATTTTTTTATACTAAAATTCTGAAAGATACTCTTGGGAAACCTATGGCCATTAGACAGGCACAAGGATTAGCTTATACTCTTGAAAATTTACCAATTATTATTAGACCAGATGAACAAATCGTAGGAACTTTCGATGAGCGTATTCCTGTTGCAATTCCTAGGTTTGAAGCTAGTGGTTATAGAATATTAAAAGAGCTCGAAATACTTCCTAAAAGGATGGTAAATCCTATAAATATTACAGAAGAAGATATTAAACTTATAAGGGAGGAAATAGCCCCTTTTTATAAAAATTTTAAAGTTGATACTTATGCTAGAGAATTGGCTCCTGAAAATGTCTTTAATATTTCTTTAAGTGGATGTGCATATATTGCTACGGAAATTGGTGGCATTTCACATGCTGTAATTGATTATCCTAGACTTCTTTCTATGGGTTTAAAAAGATACATTGAACTTTCAAATGAGAAACTAAAGAATTACAAGGAAATAATAGTATCTGATATAAAGGCTGATGAAAAAATCGCATTTTATAAATCCATGATAATTATTTCAAGAGCTCTTATTAATTATTCGAAAAAATACGCGAAAAAAGCAGAGGAAATGATTGAAAAAGAAGCAAATCATATAAGAAAAATCGAATTACAAAAAATAAGAGAAGCATGTAATAATGTCCCAGAAAATCCTCCTAGAAACTTGCAAGAAGCTATCCAATTCATTTGGTTTATCCATATGGCACTTCATATCGAAAATTTTGAACATGGTATATCTTTTGGAAGAATAGATCAATATCTATATCCGTATTATGATGGAAATTCTGAAGAAGCTAATAACCTTATCAAAAACCTTCTTTTAAAAACAAATGAAATAATAGCTTTATATGATTCTGTTGCGACACAATATTTTGGAGGGATGGCTACAACTCAGAACATTTTAATTGGAGGGATCGATAAAGAAGGAAACGATGCTACAAATGAATTAACCTATATTTTTTTAAGAGCAGTTGATGAAGCAGCTGTTCCTAGTCCTAATTTAGTTGTAAGATTAAATAAACAAACCCCTCATGAAATTTATAAAACAATAGCAAAAATATTAGCAAAAGATAAAAATATTATTGGTTTATATAATGATGAATTAGTAGTTAAAAGTTTAATGCGTTATGGCATACCCTTAGAACAAGCACGCGATTATGGAATTGTGGGATGCGTAGGACTATCTACTTCTGGTTCTTCATATGATAATACTGGGGCTGTTTTTCTTAATATGCCAAAAGCTTTAGAGCTTGCCTTAGGAACAGATAGCTCTTTAGTTAGTGAATATATCCCTAATAATACTGATCCTAGAAGGCTCAAATCAATGGAAGATGTGCTTGAAGTCTTTAAAAGTAAATTATGTTCAATCATGGAAATGGCTTCTATTGCTGCTAATGCCTATCAACAAGCGCAAAAAAAGATAAAACCTACGCCTTTAATGTCATTATGTATAAGAGGATGTTTTGAAAAGGGAATTGATGTAGGAGAAGGTTCTGCAAAGTATAATTTTGCAGGTATTCATGTCACTGGATTTTCTGATGTAGTTGATTCTCTTGCTGCTATTGATTGGGCGATTTTTAAAGAAAAATTAGCTTCAATGGAGGAATTAATAAATGCTTTAAAAAAAAATTTTAGAGGATTTAAGGAATTGCACAATTACCTATTGTATAAATCTCCAAAATATGGAAATGATGATCAAAATGCAGATAAATACGTAAAAAAATTAGGGGAGATTCTTTTTGACTCAATAAAAGGGCTTAAGTCTGCAAGAGGAGGTCAATATCGTGTTGGTATTCATGCGATGACAACGCATGTAGGTTTTGGGATTTTTACCGGAGCTCTCCCATCTGGCAGAAAGAGAGGTAAACCATTAACAAGAGACATAGCACCAGGTTTTACTGGTAAAAAAGGTCTTACAGCAGCAATTAATAGTATTACAAAATTAGATCACTCTTTACTAGCAAATGGATTAGCTTGTACCTTAAATATTAACCCTGAAATTGCTAGAAATAAGAATGGAAAAATTCTAGAATCTTTAATAAGAGCCTATATTGAACTAAACGGATCTCATATACAATTTAATTCAATTTCGTTGTCCCATCTTGAAGATGCCCAAAAACATCCTGAAAAATACCAAAATTTTATGGTTCGAGTTTCAGGTTATAGTGCTCGATTTATAGACCTTCCACAAGCAGTTCAAGATGATATTATAGCTAGATATTGTTATAAAAATATATAAAACAAATTCACAGTAATTCTGATGGAAGTAAGTAGTAAAAAAGTTAGAATTAATTCTTACTTACTTTTTTAAAAATAATTATATAGTTTCTTACTTGATTAGATATTGTATTTGAAAATGAAAGTGCGATTGGAAATGGAAGAATTTGATTATGAAAAATTAGGTCTTAAGTGTGGATTAGAGATTCATCAGCAACTTGATACTGAAAAAAAATTATTTTGTAGATGCCCCACCATACTTCAAGGTACAAGAGAACCAGATTTTACAATTAAGCGGTATATGAGGCCTGTGTTGGGTGAAATGGGCGTATTTGATAAAGCTATGCTAACAGAATACGAAAAAGGAATGGATATAATTTATGAGGGATATAATGATGTAATTTGTACTTATGAATTGGATGATACTCCTCCTTTTTCATGTAATCAGGAAGCTCGAAAAATTGCTTTACAAATTGCCTTGCTTTTAAATGCTAATATTATTGAAGAGATGCATGTATGTAGAAAAAATTATCTAGATGGAAGTGTTCCAAGTGGATTTCAGAGAACTATGATTCTCGGAACTGACGGTTATATAACTTTAGAAAGTGGAAAACAGATTAGAATAGATATATTAAGTCTAGAAGAGGAGGCCGCTAGGAAGATAAAAACTGAAATTAAAACTAATTACTTTCGATTAGATAGGTTAGGAATCCCATTGATAGAAGTAACTACTAAACCAGATATATCTCATCCAGATGAATGTAAAGAATGTGCTGAGAGGATAGGATTACTTTTCTGGTCTACCAAAGTAAAGAAAGTTATAGGTTCTATTCGTCAAGATGTTAACGTTAGCATCAAATCTGGTACAAGAATTGAAATAAAGGGTGTTCAAAAATTAAGTTGGATACCATTATTAATTAATAACGAAATTTCTCGTCAAATTAAATTAATTGAAATTAAAAATGAATTAGCCAAAAGAAACATGAGTGCGAATGATATTACTGAAGATTTTATTAATTTATCAGAAAAAATGAAAAATTCAAAATCAAATTTTATTTTACAGGGATTAAAATCTGGAAAGAAGTTATACGGGATTAATTTCAAAGGATTTAAGGGAATATTTGGAAAAGAATTAATGAAAGACTATAGGTTTGGAACAGAAGTTAGTGGCAAAGTAAAACTAATCACAGGATTAAAAGGAATCATACATTCTGATGAGAATCTCAAAAATTATGGCATTTCTAAAGAAGAAACTGAAAAGCTTAGAAATTTTTTAAAATCTAATCCAAATGATTGCTTTATTTTAGTACTGGGTACAGAAAAAGAAGTAAATAAAGCATTGAAAGTAATTATCAAAAGAGTTAAAAAAGCATTCGAAGGTGTGCCCCCAGAAACGAGAAGAGCACTTGAGAATGGGACAACAGAGTTTTTAAGGGAATTACATGGTGGAGCAAGATTATACCCAGATACAGATTCTAAAGCTATTATTAATAATAATAGCGAAATCGAAGAAATTAAAAATACTTTACCAAAATACCCTTGGGAAGTAATTAAAGATTATTCAAAAAAGTACAATACTGAGGATCGTATGATAAAAGAATTAATTTTTGATGATAAATTAGCCTTATTTGAAAAATTAATAAAAATCTATCCTGAAAATCCTACAATTATATTTATTACACTTTTAGAAACCACCACAGCATTGAGGCGTGAGGGAAAGGATATAGACACAATTTCCGATCAAGATTATATAGAAATCTTTAAAGAATTAAAGAATAAGAATATTGGAAAAGAAGCTATTGAGGAAATCCTGGCTACTAAAGCAGATTTTCCTAACTTATCAATAAAGCAAATAAAAGAAAAACTTGATATTGCAAGCATTTCAATTGAAGAACTAGAGAAGATTATTCGAAAGATTCTGGAAAAAAATATTCAAATAATAAAAGAAAGGGAAATGAGAGCGTTAGGACCATTAATGGGAGAAATCATGAAGGAAGTTAGAGGTAAAATAGATGGTGCTATTATCTCTAAAGAATTAAAAAATCAATTAGAAAAAAAATTGAAGGAGCTGAAATAAATGGAGAATCAATTAAAAGGTTATAAAGGAAAAGCCAAGGAATTCCTAAAAAAAAATAAAATCAAGATCTGGGATATTATTGTGTTAAAGACAAAAAGAACACAATTAGAAGGGATATTAATGCCTCGTTATGAACATTCTGCTCCAAACCTAATAGAAATAAAACTCGAAAATAATTATAATATCGGAATTAATATTAATGATATTACTGAAATAACTAAAATCGGGAAAAGGGAAGCAAAATATAAAATCCCAGAAAAAACATTCCCTAAAAACGACAAATTACCAAGAGTTAAATTACTTGGAACAGGTGGAACGGTTGCTTCGAGATTAGACTATACTACTGGAGCAGTTATACCCTCATTTACTCCAGGTGAACTATTCAGTTCTGTTCCAGAATTAGCAGAAGTATGCAATCTTGAATGTGAATTAGTATTTGAAATATTATCTGAAAATATGAAACCAGAATACTGGCAAAAGCTGGCAAAAAAAGTTAAAGAAGCCGCAAATTCAGGAATAGAAGGTATTATCATTGGACACGGAACAGATACGATGTCTATCACAAGCGCTGCATTATCATTTATGTTAAAAGATCTTTCAATTCCAGTGGTTTTGACAGGTAGTCAACGGAGTTCTGATCGCCCATCTTCTGATGCTGCTCTGAATTTAATAAATGCTGCTACTGTTGCTACATCTGATATAGCAGAGGTTGTCGTTTCAATGTTAGGATCACCTTCGCATGATTATGGTTTAATTCATAGGGGAACTCTTGTAAGAAAAATGCATTCATCTGTCAGAGATACTTTTCGAACTATAAACGATATCCCCTTAGGAATGGTTCGGAATCGCCAAATTAAAATGTTTAAAAAAGATTATAAAAAGAAAGAAAAGCAAGAAACAATAGCTCTAACAAAATTTGAAAAGAAAATTGCCATAGTTTATTCATATCCCGGTGTTGAAAATGAATTAATTGATTTTTATATTGATAATGGATATAAAGGGATTGTATTTGCCGGGACAGGATTAGGACATGTGAGTACTTATATATATAAATCAATTGAAAGAGCTATTCAAGAGGGACTGACAATTCTTATGACAACTCAAACGCTCCATGGTTTTGTTGGCATGGATGTATATTCAACTGGGAGAGAATTACAAAATTTAGGAGTAATTCCTGGAAATAATCTTCTCCCTGAAGTGGCTTACGTAAAATTAGGTTGGGTTTTAGGACAAACTAATGATAAAAAGGAAATTAAAGAATTATTACTTCATAATATAGCTGGTGAATATATTGAAAGAGAAATCCCAATTGCTTTTAATTATAATATCGATGAACTATTGGAAAAAGGAAAATTATAACTTTTTTCCATTTTATCCTAAAAATATTTAGATAACGGGAAAAACAATAAAAAATTTAAACTTTCATTAATTACATCAAAATAATTTATTATTATCAGTGAATTATATGGGAAAACGTATTCTCGCCCAACGGAAAGGACACGGTAATCTATGGGCTCGATCACCAAGTCATCGGCATGCTGGTCAAGTAAAATATCGACCTTTTAAAGATAAAGAAAAATTATTCAAATTTAAAGTTGTAGAATTAATTCACTCACCAGGTAGGGGAGCCCCCGTAGCAAAAATCCAATATGAGGATGGTATTAAGAGTTTATGGCTTCCTGCCGAAGGTATATATGAAGGACAAGAATTTATTCAATCTAAAACTGGATACGGTCAAGAAGTTGCTGTAGGAAATATTTTTCCACTTAAGAAAATTCCAATAGGAACTCTTGTTTTTAACATTGAATCAACGCCTCAAGATGGTGGAAAATTTGCAAGAGCTTCAGGAGTAGCCGCCATTGTAAAAAATAAATCAAAAGGTAAAGTAGAATTGCTATTCCGTTCGAAAAAAACAAAATGGATTAATGAAAATTGTCTTTGCACTGTTGGTGTCGTGGCTGGTGGTGGAAGAACGGATAAACCTTTCCTTAAAGCTGGTAATAAGTTCCATTACCTAAGATCTAAGGCTATTAAATGGCCTGTAACTAGAGGAGTAGCTATGAACGCAACATCTCATCCTTATGGAGGTGGTGCCAAGCAATCTCCTCATAAACCAACTACAACTTCTAGAAATGCTCCTCCAGGAAGAAAAGTTGGACAAATAGCAGCAAAAAGAACAGGTTATAGAAAATAATCTAGAATTATCATTATTATAAATTACTACTTTTAATTAAAATTAGATTAATGCTGTTTTTATTTCACTTTAGAAAACTAAGAAAATAAAGGAAATCTTATTGACCCTTAAAACTAAAGGATATGTTTTTTAATAACTCTTTATATCTCGAACGTAGTGTTACCTCTGTAACACCAATTATTCGAGAAATATCTTTTTGACTTACCTTTACATT
>JBHLKA010000050.1:0-17245 GCA_048887145.1 Candidatus Hodarchaeota archaeon | reverse complement strand
AATATCTGAAGATAAAAATTTATTAATTCTTTACCTATTATTATAGTAAAAAGTTATTTTTGTTTTTTTATTGATAATGATACTCGGTTGAGGAATAGTAAAATGACACAAGTATTCAAAATTAATATGGACGGAACAACAAGCGAACTAAAAACTGAAGGCTCTATTAAAGACATTTTAAAAACCGAAGAATGCTATGTTTTAGTGTCAGATGAAGTTCGTAAAGTGTATCTATGGAAAGGCGTAGAAAGTAATGTGAGATCGAAATTTATCGGGGCAAAAAGGAGCCAAGAAATACGTGGACAAGTTGGTATGCATTATGCTGTCGTACCTCAAGATGAGGGCGAGGAAGAACCAGAGTTTTTAAATTTAATTGGTGGAAAAACAGAAGGTGGAATCGCAAAAGAAATAAAAGCTGACGAGAAACCAGCAGTGAGAGCGGCTCCTGCCGTGCATCCTTTAAGAGAAAAAGATCCTTTTGGTATTCCAAGACCTGCCGAGGGAATGAATATAGCAGGAAGTAGAGATCGTGCTTCTCAAAATACTGGTCCACTTTATACTGGTAAAGAATCCTTAGCATCCCTTATGCAGGATGAAACACATGTAAATTTTGAACAAATTATGCAAAAACTGGAAGAAATTAAGATACCTGATGGCTTTGAAAGGGAATTGATTATTATTGGCAATCATGCTTATTCTGTAGTTGAAAAGGTTCAAACATTTCTAGGCAAGAAGGAGGTTTCAAAGGAGATTTCTAAAGTAGGAACTGTACCTGAAGGAGTTTTTTTTGCCGAAGATTATTCTCCACGTATATTATCTGAAAATGGTAAAATTCTTGCGATTGAATTTTTAAAACGAGCTGGAGGACCCAAAGGTACATCTATGGAATATAAATCTAAAAAAGAAATTTTAAAAGATCAAATTAAAACTCAATTAGAAAGCAAAAAATAAATCCTTTTTTTAATCTCATCTCTTTTAATTTCACAACCTATTTTAAAGTTCAGATTAGAAATATAAATTTTTAAGTCTGAAGTTTTTATTAATTATTAATTAATTAAAAATATCTAATTCAAAAAAATAACCAGAGATATTTATATGAGTGATTTAAGCCCAGAAGAAGCTCATAGCTTATCCAAGTTTCTTGGAAGCATAACCGAATACACAGAATTAGAGGCCCTCGCTTTGGTTACTCGTGATGGTCTAAGATTGGCTTTTTCTTGCATTCCAGATTACGAAGTAGACCCAGATTTATTTTCTAGCTTAAGTGCTGTAGTAATGCAGAGTGGTCAAGATGCAATTGACTCACTTGGATATACAGACCTACTTGAGGTTGTATTAAGAGGAGAAGAAGCATTTATAATACTTAGTGCGGCAGGTAGATTTTTCCTCATGGGTGCAAGTCGTAAGGTTGAAGATTTAGGAAAAATTGTTTCCGTATTTCGATATTATTCAGCTGAAATTTCAAAAAGATACCCTCTCATGTAATTTTTGGTTATTTTAAATTAAGATTAAGTTTATTGATAAATCTTTAAGGAGAGAAATAAATAGAACATATTTTTATATCAGATTATAATAAATTATTGATAGACAATGTCTGAATTAAAAATTTTTGTCGATGTTAATGAAAATACTACTGGAAAAGTGGTTATATGTCAAGAAAATGCAACTAAATTAGGGATATCTAGTGGAGCATCAGTTGAGATAGAAAACCCTGATAATAATACGAAAACTACTGGCACTGTAGAAATTTCAAATATGGTTTTAGATTTTGCGGCTCAAATCTCTAAAAATATTGTAGATCAGCTTCAATTTAGTGGAGTAGAATTGATAATAAGACCTATGAGTCGTACTGGATTAGTAACTCCTAAACTACAGATACCAAAGGTACCTGCTCCGCAACCAACTCCACAACAACAGCCCCAAACCCCACCAGGACTTACACCTCTTCCAACACCTCCTCCTAAGCCTACGCCACAACCAATTCCCTCTCCCACTCCAGCACCTCAGCCAACTTATACTCCGCCCCCTCAACCTACTCCAGCACCTCAGCCAACATATACCCCACCTCCCCAGCCCACACCAGCACCAACGCCACCACCCTCTATCCCACCACAACCAATACCCCAACCAATGCAACCAACAGTTACAGGACAAGATTATGGTGCTCAAGTACCAACAGCAGAACTATACCCTAATAAAATTGATGTCCATATGCTTCAAAGTCAAAAGGGAGGTATTATCCTTACACCTGTTATCGATAATAATATTGAAGGAGGGAGAGTACAACTTAGTAGTAGTGTTATTCATCAATTAGGACTTAGTTCTGGTTTGCTAGTAGCATGGGAAGATCCTTTAACTAGATCAATGGGTTCTGCTAGAATTGATGAAGCTATGATAAGTCCTACTGAAATACGAATGAGTAGAAATACTAAAGAAGATACAAATATTCATGCTCAACAAGTAGTTGTATATTCTACTGAACCTCCAATCCAAAAAGCATCTGAAATTATGCTAGAAGTCCATTCTCAGCCTAATTTATTAGGATATTGTCTAGTAAGTCCTAGAACTCAATATGTATTATCATTAATTCCAGATGATATTTTAGCCTTCGAGGATGAGCTTACTGGAGCAATAGGAGCGGCAAAAGTCGAAATCTCCGAAGCTACTCCAGATAATTCAATAACTATTGATAGTGAAATATTAGAGGCTTCTGGAATTGGCAGTTTTGAGGTGAAAGTATATAAAAATCTCCGTCCAGTTATCCCCCTACAAAATGTAGCTCTTGGTATCTCTCCTATTAGTGGGGAGAATATGTGGGAAATTATTAGCACAGCACGACAAAATGTAGATTCTTTAAAAGGGTGGTTAGCTAATTATATCATCTTTAAAGGTATTAAATTGAGATGGAGCGCAGTTAATATTGCATGTTCTTTATTAAATACCATTCCAGATTTAACCGGTGATATTTTTGCCCAAATTACTGGAAATACAGCGATAAACTTAACTCCAACTGGCCTAATACCATTTAATGCCATATTAATAATTGATATAAGCCGTTCGATGATGGCGAGAGATGTGTTTGTTACTAATATCGCCCCTGCTATTGAAGGAATTAAAGCAGCGATGGAATCACGTGAAATTCAGGAATTCCTTGTACATTTCAAACCTGGAGTTAACATTCCTAGACGTATAGCTGCGGCATTTGCGGCAGTTTTATTTCTAAGTGAAAAAGTAGGTAGAGGCTTTGGAGAAAAAGTCTCAGTGATACGATTTGCAGATGAGGCTCAGATATTACCATTTATGGACAGCTTTTATATGGATTCTGCAAGTGGAAAGAAAGGTGTGCTTGAAGATGCAGCACGCATGATTGTAGACCGTATTGGTAATGCTTATGGTCAAGCAACTAATATGGGATCAGCAATGGCAAAAGCTCACCAAGTTCTTACAGAATTTGATAAAATTAATCCAGATCAGCCAACTATGGTTGTTCTCCTCACAGATGGCGTTCCCACCGATGGTGATGACTTTTTTAAAGCAGTTAAACTCTTTGCAGAGAATCCAAATGTAGTAATTTATATTGTAGGACTAGGGAATCCTGATCGTGAACTAATGATCCGTGCCGCTTCATTATGTGGAGGAGAATATTTCGAACCGGAAGATGCAGGCGAACTTTTAATTTGGTACTCAAAACGAGCAAGAGATTTAACGGTAAAGCTGAAAGCTCATAAACATGAAATGTAGCTAAAAAAAGCTTCACACTTTTTATTAATTTTTAAACAAAAATATTAAATATTTATTCATTATTTTTCTCTATAACCTATTAATTATCCAATTGAATTAAAAAAAGGTTTATTTTATGTTAGATGCAATTGAGAGTGGGAAAATAACATTAAAAGTTTTGACGACTAACGAAATAAGTATTACGAAATTATCTGAAGATAAATTTAATGGTAAAGTTATTCAACCTGGAAAGAGTGTAAATAGGGCAATGGCAGAACATGGATTTGCAATGAGCATAGATATTATAGACAATGAAGAGAAACATCTTTACTTACTTGACACAGGAGGATTAACCGATGCAATTATAGAAAATAGTAAGCAATTTAATATTAATTTAAAAGATATTGAGAAATTAGTCTTAAGCCATGGTCATTTTGATCATTTTGGGGGATTACCAAAATTAATACCAGAGCTTAAAGAGGGAACTAAACTCTACTTGAATCCAGATTGTTTTCAGCAATTCTTTGCCGCTGTTACTAAGACTGGAGAAGAATTACCCCCAGAAGAGTTAGCCGACTCTATAAAAGCTTATGAAAAAGAAGGAAAAGTCAAATTAAGTGGAAAATTACCACTGTTTAGTAAAACTGTTGTCCAGAATTTAGCAGATCAACATCATATAGAAGTAATTGAAACTAAAGAACCAGTTGAATTATATAGGGGAATAATGACTAGTGGAGAAATCGAGTTATTTGATGAAGAGGAGCTAACAAAGGGGATTTATATCATGAAAAGTAGGAAAGAGTTTGAAAAGCATTATTTCAGAGATGAAACTTCAATTTATTTTAATATTAAAGATAAAGGATTGGTTGTTCTAACTGGATGTGGACATTGTGGAATTATAAATACAATTAAACATGGTCAAAAATTGATGGGTTTAGATAAGATTTATGCGGTAATAGGGGGCTTTCATGAAGAATGGAATCCAATTGAAAAAATTGAACGAAAAGTCAAATATTTTGAAGATATTAATCCAGAAATTATTTGCGGGATGCATTGTACAGGTTTTAATTTCAATTCTCTGATGTCGAAACACCCTGCGCATACTTTAGGAATGGTTGGTACTGAATTTCATCTTTAATTAAATTTTCTTTATTTATTTTTTTTATATGATTTCTTCATTTTAAAAAGGATAAGTTATTCGTAAAATTATAATTTCAAAATGTGTGTCTTTTTTTTCAACTTTAATAAGAAATAATTTTTAATATAAAATTTTTATATTTGAAACTTAATAATAATAATAACTAAAATTACAATAAGTTGATTCTATGAAAGAAGTTAGAGTGATCACTATTGACAATAGAGGTCGAATTGTAATTCCTCAGTTAATTCGAAAAAGCTTGGGTCTCAGTACAAACTCACAGTTGATGCTTGTGGCAGATTCAGAAAGTAAAGAGATTAAAATTACACCCATAGGTCTAGCTGAGGAGAAAAATCCAATTAAACTTCGGATCACTATGAGAGATGTTCCGGGGGCACTTGCTAAACTTGCAAATACATTTGGAGAACAAGGTTTAAGTATGATGTATAGTGAAGCAGTGATTATCGAAAAAGATAAGACTGCTGAATGGACTGTTATTTCAGAGAGCCCTGATAATCTTGAAAACCTTAAAAAAATTCTGAAAGAAAAGGGTGATGCCCTCAAAATAGAGGTTCTCCCATTAGATTAGATTAAAAAATATTTGTTGATTAATACACATGGCTAAAAAAAAGAAGAAAGATAAAAAGAAAGAAAAGGAGGAAGTGTCTAGTTATACTCTCGATACTGCATTGAAAAGTTCTAAAAAAACTGAATCCACTTTACAGGGTTTGCTTAAAGCATTTTCAGAAGATACTGGATATTTGTCAACTAAGGAAGAAGAGAAAAAAATTGAACCTCAACTTTCATATGAAACTAAAAAGAAGATTGCTGAGGATTATATGATGGAAGGAATTCCATTATCAGAGCGAGGACAAACTATAGAAAGAACCTCACTAACAACAATAGAGGAAGAAAAAGTAAAGACAATTCCAAAAAAAGAAGAAGAAAAACCTTCAATTTCTAAAAAAGACTTAGCTCTGTTCTTTGAAAAGGACTTAGCTCAATTCTTTGAAAAAGTATTTCAAGACTATACAGATCGTTATGGAATGTGGGAGAATTCAGTTTCATCAATTCTGGCAATTTTGAGAAAGATGAGAAAAATAACAAAAAAAAATACAGAGGATTTAGTGAATTCAATTAATACCTTATATAAAAAAATTCAGTTTAATTTAGAACAGTTTAAAATTAAGCGAGATGAAGTTGAAAAATTAACAGATGTTGATATTGAATCTATGTCAAGTGAGTTTAAAAAAGTTTTAGGCTTATTGGAATTACAAATTAAAGAATATCAACTAAAGAGGCTCACGGATGATTATGTTCATCAACAAAGACCCATCTAATAATATATTATTAAATGATACTCTTAACTAAAAAATTGAAGATTTTTTATGTCCTCGAAACCAAAAGATCAGATACGTCCTTTAATTCTTGATTTTGGTTCAGCTATTTCAAGGATAGGATGGGCAGGTGATGATTTTCCAGATATAATTGCTCCGAGTGTATATGTAGATATTTCTGACTATTTATTCACTTCTGATATTATTGAAGGATTAGAAGAATTATTTCTAGAAGAAAATCCAATTACACATCTAGTAGGTCATCAAGCGTTAAAATATCAGAATATTTTACGAATTCATGAGTTTAAAAAAGAAAATAATTTCAATTTGCTGCATAAATTTTTTTTGCATTATTACCAAGAATTGAAAATTAATGAGCAATATCAATTTCAACAACCGTTAATTATCCTAACACCATTTTTCATATCCGATTTAGAGAAATCAAAACTACAAGAACTATTCTTAAATACATTAAATTTTCCTTCCATTCTCTTTTTACATGAAAGCCAAGCTGTTCTTTCTACGCTACAAAAATCTAGCGGTGTTGTTTTGAATATGGGTGAATCTAATACGTATATTTCAACAATTTTTCATGGATTCACAAATATAATGGCTCGAGATGTGTTTCCTATTGCTGGAAAAGAATTAACAGATTATTTCTTAAATCTAATATTAACTCGAATCGGGACAAAAAAAAGTATTTATATTGATAATTCAATTGCGAAAGAAATTAAAGAAAAATTGTCCTTATGTGTATTAAATCCTAAAGAAGAACAAAAAAGAGTAAAAGAAGGTTTAACTAAATATGATAGAGTTGTTGATCTCCCTGATGGAACTAATTTAAAGATTAACCTAGAACGCTTTTTATTAACAGAACCTTTATTTAACCCAAGATTAGCTCATGTAGATTATATTGGGTTAGCAGAGGCTGTTTCAAAAGTAATAAAGACGTGGGAGAGAGAGAATTGGGAGGAATTAGTTCCTAATATTATTTTGTCAGGCGGCGGAAGTCTAATCCCAGGATTAGATCAAAGATTACAAGTAGAATTAAAAGCATTTTTCTCTGAAAAATTAAAAAATAAAATTAAAGTCATTGCTGCTTCTGGTAGAGATAATATGGGTTGGATAGGGGCTTCAATTCTATACTCAAAAGAAAAATTAACCAAAGGTTGGATAGAAAATCCAAATTTATAATATCAAGAGAAAAAAAATGACAATTAATTTATCATTAAAAAGTACTTTTTTAGAGGATTTCCAACAGAAAATTATACAAGGCAGGCGTTTATTGCAATCTGGTAATCATAGATGGGCAGATAGATTATTAACCGATTTATATTTTGAGATTGAAAAAAATGAATCGTTAGATATCCAGAAGAAGCATCAATTAATAATGATAATTTCAAACTCTTGGTGGATGTACATTAATTCATTGATTCATAGACGTGAAGGAGAAGTTGATATCGATATGATCAAATACATTGATGCGTATAAAAGATTCTTTTCATTTCTATCAAAATTGGATGATTTTTATATTTTTAATAATTTTATAACCAATCTTCTAAAATCATTCATAAACATGAAAGATTTATCTCAACCCGGTATTACCAAATTTATAAATTCTTATTGTGTAAAGGTTAGCGAAAGAAAAGAATATCAAAAGTTAATTGAGTTACAAATTTTATTAATGTATTTAAGAAAATCTGTTTTTCCTCAAGAATTCTTTCATTTTAGTATGGAAATTTTAGGAAGAACTATATTTAAACTGGAACCTAATAAAAGAGCATTATTTTTATATATTTTTTTAGAAAATATTAATCTCAACTATAAATTATTAGACAATTCTCCTGAATTTGTCCAAAATATAAATAAAATTCTAATCAATCGTCTCCCAGGATATCTAAAAAATGAATTTAGTAATTTAAGTAGAATCACAATAAATGAGAGAAATTTCGATGGCATACTAGTAGATCTTGAGGATTTAATATTTTATTTAAATCATATAGGAGAATTTTCATGGATTACAGTAATCATAAAGAATATGTTTGCCAAAATCAGGAAATTTCATTCATTTGGAGATGCTGTGACTTATATCAGAAAATTCATTGATTTCGCAATAACCAGGAACAGGTTCGAAATAGCATTTGATATTTATGACTTTCTTGAAGATCTATTTATGTCTCAAACAGATTTGGGATATGATAATATCTTAATTGAATTGTGGGTTGAAGCTTGTAAAAAATTCGTAGATATGAAGGAAAAGAAGTATCTTTTACAATCTCTTGAGAAATTAAATACACATTTAAAGATACCTCAAACCAATACTCAATTATACCATTACTTTTATACGTGTAATTATCTTTGGCAGTTTAAATCTATGTTTTTTTCGTTAGAACCTCGAGATTTTTGGCGTATGATGTTTTATCGTGCCTTATTTGAAGAAAAGAATTACAATCTTGCGCGTAAAATTATTCCATACTTAGATAAACATCTTAAGTCAATAATATTAGATCCCGCAATATTATATCATGAAACAGAAGCATTACAGCAAAATATATATTCATTTAAATCAGAGGAATTCCCATTTGAGGCTGAAATGTTCATAATAAAACAGATGATTTTTAGAATAGATGGGCAGGGTTTAATTTCATATAGGGTAATGTCTCAAGATGGTGAAATAATTGAGGGAAAAATTTTAAATGAGTTTTGGAATGATGCTCAAATTATAGAAATTTTTAATGAAATCTTCTCTGAAAGTGAAGAAAAAAGGTTTGACTTTAATCTTATGGAATTTGGAAAACTCTTATATATATTTCTTCCAAGAATAATTCGTAAATTTTTAAAACAATTTGAAATTAAGGCTTTAACTTTCATACCTGAAATATACTTCATATTAGAACACATGACAATCCCATTTGATTTAATTTACGATAATAATTTCTTTTTATTGAAATATTCAATAGGATACATTATTGGTGAACCGCCTTTAGGGGGAGTTACTTTTGAACTTGGCGAAACAGAGGAGCAAGAAAAAACTAGTGAATTGAAAAAATATAATGTCTTATTAATTGATTCAATAAATGCGTTAGGACCCTTCAAATGGAATGAAACGATAAAAAATAAAGAATTAATTTTTCCTTTTTCTGCTGGAGCAAATGAATTAAACTTTATTACAAAATTCTTTAATGAAAGGGAAGAGGTTAAGAATTTGACAGTCCTTTCTGGTAAAAATTCAACAAGGGAAGCCATTTTATCTAACATTTCAATGGGTTCTAATCATATTATACATTTTGTTGGCAATATTTTTTATTCAAAGTGGAATCCTTATGATAGCTTTTTTATTACAAATGATAATCAAATAGTTACGATTAGGGAGATTTATAACTCGTTAACAAAAAACACTAACTATGAACAACCCTTTGTATTTTTTAATACACAAATTTACGATATTGAGGGAAAGAAATTAGGAAATGTCCTAAAAACACTTGGTGAAATCACAGAACAATTTGATTATGATAAGGTATTAGGAATTATCTCTAGAAATTACCCTATTTTTGATGATGAAACAAAAGAAATCATCGCAAATTTCTATATTAATTTATTTAATAATAGTAGTCAAGGAATTTCGCTTTTAAAGGCAAAACAAGTATGTATGGCAAATAAAATGACAAAACTTGTAGAAGAAAAATTTAAAGATCTAAGTGATAAGGAAGGAAGTGTGAGTATAGATTTACAAAGTTCTTTAGCAATTTCAAGTTATATACTATTCGGGAAACCTTGGAAAAGACTTAATTAAAATCAAATTTCCTTTAGCAAATATTTTTAAAAATTTAGTATATTAACTAATATATAAAAATTAAATTTATAATTGATGTACTTTGTCAGACAGATTAATTGAGCTTCGGTTTGAGAATCAAAATCTCAAAAAACAAGTACAAGATTTAGAAAGTAAGGTATTATCACTAGTAGGGATGGTAGATTTAGAATCATCAGGGGGTCCGGATAAAAAGAATTTATTAAATGATCTATTAATTGAGCTAATTACCTCAACAACTACTCAACTAAATATAGTCTCCCCTAAAATAGATAAATTCTATGCGGTTGAGTTAAAGAAGTTAGCAAATCAAGGAATCCCTGTTTTAATAATTACTAATGATAGGGGGGGTTTTCCAAACGCATATCATGAGGTTTACGATGACTTAAAGCAAATAGGAGGAATAACTATTATAAACAATCCAAATGTTCGTTATTTACTAGTATTTAATTCTAAAAAGGCAATTTACTCAGGAGGATCCTTAGATAAGAATGAGCTTGAAAAATCAATTTTAATAGTTACCTCTATCCAAGAAACTACCAAGTTGCGTACAATAGCAGAAATCTTTACTATGATGCTTCCATCATTCATGAGAAAATAAAATTTTACCTTTTTAAAGTTTAACAATTAACTATTGAGATGCATATGAATAGATCTAAAACTAAGAAAGAAATTAATAATAAATCTAATATAAGTTCGGAAATCCATCAGTATAAAGATAAGAAATCTATTATGAAATCCGAATGTGATAAAACTTCTCAAAATGAAGGCATTGAAAATTCATCTGAAGATAAATTTGATTGGGATTGGATATTTGAGAAAGGATGGTTGAGAACAAAAAAGTAATAGATTCTAAGTTTGTAGTTAAATCTTTTGGATTAAACTCACAAATCTATAAAGAAGCAATTCAACATCTCAAAAAAGGAGTGGAAAAAGAAGATCAAAAATATATAGAGCATTTAGAACAAAGAAAATCATTTTATAAAAGAATATATAACGTAATTCCGAACAGAGACTTACTTCTTAAACAAACCTATTATGTTATAATTCTTAAATTGATTCTAACAAAAAAATTAAGAGATTGTAATGCTGAAAAGGATGTTAAATTTAATGAGTTTAATGAGTTTTTATATAATCATTTAGATGAATATTTCCATGAAAAAATATTTGAAACATTAGATAAAGGTGTTTTTTTACATCAAGATTTATTTCATGATCTTTATCAACAAATTTTTTTTCCAATAATAAGACACCGATTAGGTGAATTCTATACTTCCCAGCACCTAGTAAAGATGATGGTTGAAGATTTTTACGAATTTGGGAATAAAATTTTAGATCCGGCATGTGGTTCAGGGAGCTTTTTAGTTGAAATTCTCTTGAAAATCTTAAATTCAAATTTTCCAAAAGAATTAAAAAAAAAAGCCATTGCTAATGTATATGGATTTGATATTAATCCATTAGCAACATTAACGACTAAAATAAATTTAGTCTTAATTCTTTCGGAGTTTTTTGAATACGATGAATATAAGAATTATGAGCAGAAAGTTGCTTTTATGAACTCACTCTTTCCTACGCAAGAGGATGAAAGGAATTACATAAGAATGGAAAAATTAAAGAATTCTTTTGATTTAATAATTGGGAATCCACCATGGTTAACATATAAAGATATTCAAGATAAGAGTTATCAGACTAAAATCAGAACTTTAGCTGAATCATTGAATATTAAACCACCTAGCCAATATATCACTCATATTGAGTTAGCAACTATATTTTTCTATGCTATTCCCAAAAGATTCTTGAAACTTAATGGCAAAATCTTTTTTGTGATTACTAAAAGTGTATTAAATGGTGATCACTGTTATAAATTCAGAAAGTTTTCCATTTTTAATGATTTAGAAATTTGGGATTTTCCGAATAATTACTTTTTTAATATAAATCATATTTGTCTAAAAGCAAGGTATATTGGAGAAAATAGTGATATACCTCTCTCAAAAAAATATCCTATTACTACAAAAATTTTTAATGGCAAATTAGATCTTCAAGAGGAGACAAGA
This sequence comes from Candidatus Hodarchaeota archaeon, assembly GCA_048887145.1. GTDB lineage: Archaea > Asgardarchaeota > Lokiarchaeia > Sigyniarchaeales > SOKP01 > SOKP01. Next base: position 5,185 of record JBHLKA010000050.1, on the reverse strand, counting down.
TATAATAGTATTAAGATAGAAAAAGAAGGAGCCAAAATAATACTACCTGAAAAAGAGATAAGAACCCTCAATGATCTTTCATTTAGTAAGTACAAAGATTTATTTTTTCAAGGGGCTACGCTTGTTCCAAGAACACTTGTTTTTTTTGACATTAATAATGAAAATGATGAAAATTTAACGATTTCTTCAGACTCTGATATCCTTTCTCGTGCAAAGAAAAATTGGATATTCAAATTTCAAAATAAAACCATTGAAAAAAGATTTAGGTTTAAAACTTTATTAAACATGGATTTAATTCCATTTTATATAAAAAAGTTTCGCAATATATTTCTACCTATTAATGAAACTTATGAATTTGATGTTAATTACCTAGTAAAATATACAAAAGCATATGAATTCTATAATAAATTGAATGATATTTATCAAAACAAGAAAAAACCAACAAGTAAAATTGAAACGTTATTCTCAAATCTTAATTACTGGAATAAGCTCTCGAAACAATATTATAATAAACGATTTATTGTTGTGTATAATGCAAGTGGTTCAATGATTAAAGCAGCTGTTATTGATAATTATGAAAAAGATATTATCATTGCCTCAGAAAATTATTATTTCTCTACTGATATACTTAATGAAGCATATTATCTATCATCAGTTCTTAATTCCCCAATACTCACGAAAAATATAAAGTTAATTAAATCAAGCAGGCACATTCATAAAAGGCCATTTTCATTTCCTATACCTATTTATGATAATGAGGATCTCCTTCATCGAAAAATAGCTAATAAGGGTAAAAAAAGTGAGACTTTGGTTCAGGATCTCTTTTATAATAATCCAAAAATTAGTCCATCAAAAGTGAGGATCTTTATTAAAAAAAAACTTGAAAAACTGGACCTCTTAACGAAAGAAATCGTATTTGGATTGGAAATAAAAAAAGGGAAAAAATAAAAAATTTTTTTATTTTTAATTATTCCGAAGAAATACCATATATGATTCTACGAAAAATAATCTGGCAACCAAAGCTAACGTGTTTGATCTGATAATAGAAAAATAAAAATATTAAATCATTTATTCAAATGGTAGCAATGGATTATATTTTGAAGCGATTTCAAATTAAATGCCGCAACTGCGGGGACAATATTGAAGTTTTAATTCATGAAAAAGGTGAGAACCATTATTATTGTTCTATAAGCAATACGTTATTGGATATGACTATTTCCTTTAAGAAGGCAGAAATACCTCTTCTCGAGAACTGTGTGCGAAATAAAAATTGGGCGGAATTTAGAAATCTTTTTAAGCGTATAGGGGGAATTGTTTGTCAATCGTGCGGATTCCCGTACTGCAAGAATTGTTGGACGGATTATACGATACACAGGGAAGATGAGTATGATATGTATTCTACAGCGACGTGCCCGAAAGGTCATGACTGTCTAGTTGATCAGATTTTGTAGGTTCTATCAATTTTTATTGTTAGCTCGTTTGAAATTAATAACTATCAAAATGGGTTATTTATTCTAAATTCTTTCATTCTATATTAATAAGTCCTATTTCATAAAAGGTAAATCAAAGAAATCTAATAGATAATTAATGGATATAAGAAAAAAATTTTATAATATTATCGTTATTGATAAATTCTAATGAAATAAACTAGAAAGATTTTTCTTTAATCATAAATTAAATGAAATGACGAGAGAATAAAAAAGAGAAAATTAAGGTAATACAAAATTTGAATTTTAAGAATTTAGGCATTAATGAACATCTCACAAATGCCTTGAAAAGATTAGATATAACTAAACCCACTCCAGTACAACAAGCTACTATTCCTTCCATACTAAAAGGGGAGCATGTAATGGTCCAAGCCAAAACTGGAAGTGGAAAAACATTAGCTTTCTTACTCCCTATTATTGAGAAATTGAACAACGAACTTAATGAAGTTTTAATTTTAGAACCTACAAGAGAGCTTGCGAAACAAGTTGATCAAGTATTAAAAGAATTAGGAAATCACACAATCAAATCTATGACGATTTATGGGGGGGTATCAATTGATAATCAAATTAGGCAATTAGAAAAAGGTGTAAATATTATATGTGGAACACCTGGAAGAATAATAGATCTTTTTAAAAGAAAAAAATTAAATTTACAGAATATAAAATTCGTTGTAGTAGATGAGGCAGACCGTTTATTTGATATGGGATTTGCACCAGACGTTAATTATATTTTAAGGCAGATTCACAGTAATTATCAGTTCATGCTTTTTTCTGCCACGTTATATTCGCAAATAAGAAGGTTGGTTAAGAAATATTCAAAAAATAAATTTGAATTTATAAATCTAAGTAAAGATGATTTAACTGTAAGTAATACTAAACAATATTACTATTTAATAGACCGATTCGAAGAGAAATATAAAACATTTCTGGAGATTTTAAAAAAAGAGAGACCAAAGCACACTTTAGTTTTTGTAAATACTAAAAAAACCGCATCATGGCTATCAGATAAATTACAATCAAATAAAAATTTAAATTACAAAGTTAATTTAATTTCGGGAAAATTATCTCAATATCAACGTGAAACCATCTTAAAGGCTTTTAAGCATCGAAAGATTAATATGTTAATTGCCACAGATGTAGCTGCAAGAGGATTGGATATTGACAATATAAGTCATATTATTAATTATGACGTTCCAAAATATCCTGATAATTATATCCATCGAATCGGAAGAACTTCACGGATGAATAAACGCGGTACAGCAATAACATTGTGCCTAAAGGAAGATTATGAGTATTTATGCCAAATAGAAGGATTAATCAATAAAGAGATTATTCAAAGAACATTAGAAAAAAAAGATACAGCGAGATATCATAATCCCTTCTATTGAAATATTATCTAATGTAAATAAAGTTTATACTATAATAGTTTACCTAGATTAATTTGTGATATTTATATATTAGAGTTAAATACATTTCTGTAATCTAAAATAAATTTTAAAAATGGCAAAGTTTTTGATAAACAAAATTTAAAATATAATTATTGTTATTAGATGTTTAAAATTAAATTTGAGAAAATATTATTTTAAAATTCGAGGTATTAATTAATGCCAAGTCGCCGTGGAGATGGAACTTTAGTTTTCAAGATTTGCTTTTATGGCCCTTCATTAGGGGGCAAAACTACAGCATTAGAATGGGTTTACCATAAAGAGGGGCTAGCTAGTGGAGATATGCAACAAATACAGGATCCCACTGGACGGACTTTGTTTTTTGATCGTGTTGTAGCACGTGTTTCTAATGTTGTCTTTCAGGTTTATACAGTAGCAGGACAGCGACGCCATAAGTTCCAACGACAAACGGTATTAAAGGGTACAGACGCCGTAATTTTTACTTGGGATTCTCTTATTGATCAATGGCAAGAAAATATATGGTCACTTAAAGAATTATTAAAATTCTACGGTGATAGACTCCAACCACCAGCCGAGTTTGATCCCCCTGAAGTTCCGATGGTTTTGTTGGCTAATAAGAGGGATTTAGATGAAATAGTTGAAATCTCTAAAATCAGACAGGTGTTGGACACTGCTAAGCTCAACCATTGCTTGGTATATGAGACCATCGCAATTCAAGGAGTTAATGTAAAAAGAGCATTTGTGTATGCTTCTCGCCAAGCAGTTTTGAATCATTATAAAAAGCTTTCAGGGAAACCTATGGAAGGTTTTTAGATACAAGCTTTTTTTTAAAAACTTAATCTTTAATTGTAGTTATTATTCTTTATAAATAGATTATTTCGGTCTCAACCTTATTTTTGGAGATTTTCAGAAAACCATAGGAGCTTATTACTGTTAACCTATTATCGATAGGTGTGGTGGTTCCTGGGTTAAAAAATAATATTCCATTTTCTTTTTCGTTAACGGGTCTATGTGTATGGCCAAAGATAACAATATCATAATTAGCATTAGGTAGATCTAACTTTTTAATTAAACGTCTAACAATCATGTTAGGACCTCCCATTCCATGAATTAATAAAATTTTATGACTAAAAATATCCAATTCCAACTTATCAGGCAAAATTTTTCTCAAGTTCGGATCAGAATCCATATTTCCATGGATAGCGATTACTTTATCTTTACCAAAAATATTAATAAGTGTTTCATAAACCTCAACGGAGGTAAAATCTCCCAAATGAAAAACATAGTCTACGTTTCTCTTTTTAAAATCATCTAAAACTTTTTCTGGTACTGAGGAGGCTCTATGAGGAACATGAGTATCTGAAAGAACTCCAATTAATAATTCATTTTTATCTGTTTTGATCAAATCATTACCCTCTCAATTAAATAAAGTTTACCTTATAACTAGAATTATTAATCTTCTAGGTAGTCTTGTTTTTTCATTCTAAATTTCACAACTTTCAATGCAAAATTAATAACTTCTTCAATGTTATTCCATCTTCCTTCGTCAATCTTTCCCTTAATCCAATAATATAAGTCTTGTTCAATTGGAATTGTAGTGTAAATTGGTTGGATTAATTGAGCTTGCTCTGAATAAGCTTTATTCATAAGCCATGAAATTATATTTGAAATTAATTTAAAATTGTCTGCTGCATGAATACCATAAGCATCATGAAAGCTTGAAAAGAGAGATAAATTTCCTAATACTACAACTTTACCAAGGCCATAATGTGCTGCAATAATAATAGGAGTTTTCTGAACAGGCTCATCATACCATTCTTCCCCGGTAAAAGTTTTATGCCAGGCAGAGTCCTCAGAGGAAAAAGCTATCGATATAACATCTAGGTCCTTATCCTCAATTTCTTTAATAACTTCAAGAGTACAACCATTAGAATGGATAATTTGGGATATATCACGAGTAAGAAAATGTGGTTTAAAATTTTTGATAATCGGACGAGAATTATCTTTTGAAAAAGATTCATTATCAAATAATTGATCAGAATTGAATTTAACTCCAAAATACTTTGTTAAATCAGAGAGATTATTTTTATTTGCTAAATCTCCACCTTTATCATTTAAAATTAATAAGGAGCCCCCATCCTTAACATAATTTACCAAATCAACAATTTCTTCATTACTCAAGAAAGATTGAGCAATAGGTACACCAATTATAAAAATATTATATTTTGATAGTTTTTCATATGTTATACCCTCCTCAATCTTTCCCAATTTAAGGTCAGAATTAAAAAGAAA